>NZ_DLIY01000023.1:0-36918 GCF_002483985.1 Dysgonomonas sp. UBA7630 | reverse complement strand
CGAGATTCTGTTTCTCTTCGTTCTTGTTCCTGCCTTTCCTGAGCTTCCCTTTGGCGACGAGATTCTGCTTCTCTGCGCTCTTGTTCTTGTCTTTCCTGCGCTTCGCGTTGGCGGCGAGATTCAGCTTCTCTTCTTTCTTGGTCTTGTCTTTCTTGAGCTTCCCTTTGGCGGCGAGATTCTGTTTCTCTTCGCTCTTGCTCTTGTCTTTCTTGAGCTTCCCTTTGACGGCGAGACTCTGTTTCTCTTCGTTCTTGTTCTTGCCTTTCTTGCGCTTCCCGTTGACGGCGAGACTCTGTTTCTCTTCGTTCTTGTTCTTGTCTTTCTTGAGCCTCTCGTTGACGACGAGATTCTGCTTCTCTGCGTTCTCTTTCAGTATTTATATTCTCTTTGCCTGAAACCGATTCAGGTAGAGGTCTTATAGACGGAGTTGTTGGTCTCTCTGTGATTTCTGGTCTGGGACGTTCTCCCGGACGAGAAGGTTCCGGACGTTCAGGTCTGTTGATCGGATTGCGGTCTGGATTACGATCAGGATTCGGTCGATTCGGCAATTGAGGTCGATGAGACTCGTGAGGTCTACTCGGTCTCTCTGGTCTATTCGGTCTGTTAGGTTTATTATTCCAAACAGGAGGAGTTATATCATAGTCATAATACCAATTGTAACTATTGTCGTAATGCCAATAAAAGTAATTATCTGTATATGAAGGATAGTAGTTGTAATAATTGTCGTAATAATACTGATTATATTCATATTCTATCGGGTAATTATTGTAGCTGTCATTAGGATAATTACTATATTCATTGTTCGTTGTGTTATGATTTTTAGTATAATAAGTATCTTCTACATAATTGTTCGGACTTAATGGTTCTAAAATATAATTTTCACTTTCTGCATAGCTCATTTCTGAATTAGAATTAGCATCCGTCTTCGGTAGATTCCAATGCAAAGGGCGACTTGGAGTCTGCTCCGGAACGGTATCACCGTTTTTTATAGATACATCTTTTATAGTATCTTTTATCTCAGTGTCAGGTTTGTTATTCTCTTTATTATCAGATCGCTGATTACAGCTTGATGGTATAAGTAATGGGGCCAATATGGCAAAAAGAATTACTGTTCGTCTCATGGCGATATCATATTAGTTGTTATTAAAATGCGGATAAATGTTTTATAGTAATAGTCGGTATCTTAGTTTTGTCTTATTTGTTTATAGCATATTGATGTCTTTTATGTGTTTGTTATTGGTTGTAATATATCTTTAAGACTAATAAATTTAAGATTGGTTTAATTTAGTTTGTCTTTTTATCGCGTGTATGTCAAATTTACACAATAAAAGTTATTTAACAAATAAAATGGAGTAAAATGTATATCTATTTATAAAATGATTAATAATGAATCATTTTGACCGGAGGTGAATCAAATTTTTCTTATATTGTTCATTATATGTTATATCATTATGCCCTTCATTAGTTAATATGACTAACGAATCTTCTTTTTTGAACAAGGAGCTAAGCATTATCGAATTCTTATAATTTATAACCATGTCTGCGTCTCCATGAAAAATAACAATCGGCATTCTACAATTAGTAATATATTTATATGTCTCTAATTTATATTTTACCAAAAAGCGAGGGATGACGGGGCAGATATTTTGAATCATGTCAGTCATAGAATAATACGGAGCTTGTAGAATTAATAAATGAGGATTGTTTACGGATGCCAGCCAAGTTGCGGGGCATGTGCCTATAGAATAGCCTAATACGGTGATGCTATCTTCATCATACAATTCTTTCATTTTATCGTAGGCCGTTTGTATGTCTTCGAATAATTCTGCCTGACTATGAATTTCGCCTTCACTTTTACCAAAGCCTCTATAATCCAATAAAAATACATCGTATCCTAACTCTGTATAGAGAGAAGCTACACTTCCCCATGAATCTAAAGCTCCCGCATTACCATGCAGATAGAAAATTAACCCTTTAGGTTCATGTGCTCTGAAAAGTAGTCCATTTAGTTTTACTCCATCATCTGTTTGTATATATAGCCCTTTAAAATTTTCTTTAAAGTGGAATTTATAATCTTTGCCTAACTTATCAGGGTAGAATAAGAATCTTTCTTGGAAAAAGTAGAACGTACCGCAAAGTATTATATAAAATACCAGTACTATAGCAAGAAACCGAATCGCAATTTTTACCATTATATCGTATTCGTTATGTAATCAATAGGTAATAAAAAAGCATACATGGATTATCCATGTATGCTAAGTTAATATTAAATATAGAAAAGAATAAGCAGATATTACAAATTAAACTCTACACTTACAAATAAATATCTTTGTGATTTTGAATGATCAGGATTCAGATTTCGAAAGTTAGGAGCAATTTTCAATTGTTTTACAGGTTGAAATTCTACTCCGATCATCATCAACTGACCGTCAAGACTATTCCATGCTGTATTAAAACTATTCGGAGCCGAAGAGTCTACTAAATCGTAACGAGCAAATGTTCTCCATTTAGGAGCCAGTGCGATTGATGTATAGACAGAATACCCGAAATAATCTTTCTTCTCAACAAATCCTTTATTAAAAACGCGGTTGTATTCAGCGCCGGCAGAGATTTTCTTGTCCTTGTATCCTGCAAACACAGCCATTGTGTATTGATCTTTAAAGTTTGCATCTGTAACTCCTTCGGGTAAAGCATCTCTCAAGTTTTCACTTTCATTATAAACATCTCCATATATGCGGAGTATCGTATTTTTTGTAGGATGAAGGCTCAGCCCGGCAGCATATTTCATACTATTATCTTTTTTAATCTTCTTATATCCTTCTCCGTTGGTGATTCCCAAGTCTGCCGAAATGTACGGATTGAACGCATATTCTGCCGTTACTCCCATATCTACACTTGGCCCCATTTTGTTTAAGTCCTGAAATGATTTCATCACATAACGATGCATCCAGTATGTTTCTTGTACACTAAAGCCCATCAGCCCAATTAATCCGGCATTAACACTAAAACCTTTATCACTCCAGTTTACAAAAGCATTTCGTAGATATACTTCGAGTCCATCGGAAGATGTTTTTCCGGCAGCACCATCAATAACGACTTGAGCCTGTAACGTACGTGTGAATTTATAATTATACCCAAGGAGAGCTCTTGTGATATCAAACCCTGACTTATCATCATCACCAAAGCCTTTACTAAAATCAAGAAAGCTTCGAGCAATAATCTTCCCCGATGGCTTAAAGGCTAAAGAATCCTGAGCATAAGAGGTGGCACTACAAAGTATAGAAAATAGAAAGAAAATAGAAAAATATCGTTTCATACTCACAGTTTATAATTTCTCACAAAGTAAAATGAAAAGATTTGAAAATATAATCTTCACATTATTAATGTTTTGTTAAGATAATATGACGAAAAATATACGGAATGTATATATGTGCGTATTTCGTTGTGCTTTAGATGAATAGCGAAAGGTTTTATAGGGTTATGGTAATTGTTTTATAGAATCATGCTATTCATTTGTTCTGTATTTCAAATACTATGTAATAAAAATGATATATTTGATGTCGGAGAAAGTTGTATATGTAAGTTGTAATATAGTAATCTGAAAGTATAATGGTTTTAGATAAATATAGATACTGATAAAACTTAATATCATGAAGTCGAGCCCAACATTTACTAATGTCATTTTTATTGTCTGTTTTATATTTATCCTTATCTCCAATAGGGCTGTAGCTCAATCAGGGAAGGTAGATGCAAATGGAATAACTATTGCCTATGAAACTTTTGGCGACTCCAAAAACGAAGCGATTGTATTGATACAGGGAACAGGGGCAACTTTGCTGCATTATCCTGTCGAGCTATGTGAAAAGCTAGCTGCAAATGATTTCTATGTCATTCGTTTCGATAATCGGGATATAGGCTTATCTACTCACCTTGATTCATTGGGGCAGCCCGACTGGGTAGCTATCGGGCCTCATATAGGTACTTGCAATGATGCTTCATTACCCTATACTCTGTTGGATATGTCTAAAGATGTAACAGGCTTGATGGATGCTCTAAGGATTGACAAGGCTCATATAGTAGGAGCATCGATGGGTGGTGCTATTGCTCAATTAATAGCAATTCATTTTCCACAGAGAGTTCTGACTCTGACTAGTATGAGTGCTTCGTCGGGTAATCCTTTACGACCCCAAGGTGATGCAAATGCGCTGAAAACCATGGCAACACCTCCTCCTCAAACCACAGATGTCGATTCAATCGCAAATTATCTTGTCGGTGTTTATAAGGCTTTGGGAGGAATAGATTCCGATGAGGTACTGAAAGAAAGGGCTTTGAATCATGTAAAAAATAGAAACTGGAAACCGGAAAGCGTAAACAGGCAAGTAGCAGTAGTATTGATAGGAGACTACTGCGATAGGAGAGAACAACTGAAGCAAATAAGCCTCCCAACTTTAGTCATACAAGGCGATAGAGATCCAATAGTACCCTTGGAAGCAGGAAGAGAGGTTGCGGTATCTATTCCAAATTCTAAGCTATGTATAGTCGAAGGAATGGGGCATGATATTTCCCTCTCATTTGTTGATGAAATAGCAAAGTGTATTGTTCTGTTTATACAACAATCAAACAATTAGTAAATAACAAGAAGCTGTTCTTGAGGCTATTCAGTTGCAGTAATTACCCTATTTCTTAATATTTCTCATTTTGTTTAAAATCACAGAAAGATTATTTGTCGCTGTGTAAAACTAAATCTAAAAAGCAAAGACGACTTCATTATAAAACACTACTTTTGCAGCAACGCAAATTAATATTAATATGAAATATACAGAAGTGACTTTTACGTGCTCTCCCAATGATGAGATAGTTAACAGTATTCTATCTGCTACTATTGCCGATATAGGCTTCGAGAGCTTTGTTGAGAACGAATCCGGGACTACGGCATACGTTCAAAGTGACCTGTTTGATGAGGCTCAATTGAACGAAATTTTAGAAAATTTTCCTTATGAAGCAAAGATAACTTATACTTATAAGGAAATAGAAGAAAAGAATTGGAACGAAGAATGGGAAAAAAACTATTTTCAACCTTTGATTATCGATGATAAATGTATAATACAAAGTACTTTCCATAATGCGCCGGCGATATATGATTATAACATATATATAGATCCTAAAATGGCATTTGGAACAGGTCATCATCAAACCACCGAGCTGATGATAAGAGAGATATTGAAAGAAGACTTCACCGGAAGATCTTTGCTTGATATGGGCACCGGGACAGCTATTCTGGCTATCTTAGCCTCGATGCGGGGAGCCGGGCCGATTGAAGCAATAGATATTGATCAGTGGGCATACGACAATGCGATGGAGAATATAAAATTGAATGGCATAGATAACATTACGGTTAAGATAGGAGGGGCAAACCTACTTGTGAATATGGCTTTCGATGTTATATTAGCCAATATTAATAGAAATATTCTGTTGAATGATATTCATGCTTATGCGTCTGTTTTAAACAACGGTGGATGCTTGTATATGAGTGGATTTTATATTGATGATATCCCTGCCATAACCGAAGAATGCAAAAAAAATGGATTGACATTCTGTCACAATACACAAAAAGACAATTGGACTGCAGTGAAATTCCAAAAGGCCTAAAACGACATACGAGGAGGCTTCTGAATGAAACCTCCTCGTATGTTTGAGTTAATTAGGTATTAGGCTTTAAGGTAAATAAAGATTGTTTGGTTATCATTACAAAGGAACTACATTTATGAGTCCTCGCCAAATAAAAAAACATATTATAAAACATATTTTTTATAAATTTTGCTAACCAAACATGCCAATCTCTTTAATATTTTAACATTTAAATAGCCTACTCCCCATAGATACTTGTTTCCAAATAACTAAGAACAAGATTATTATAAATAATTTAACAAAAGGGCTAGTTCATATAATCCCACATTGGTAACTGTATCGGTTTTTGAGTCAAACAACTTTGAGCCTTCGCATCCAAATACTTCTTATGTACCACTATACGAAACATATATTCGCTGAACCATTTATCAGTAAAGGTTAAGTATCCCTTATTCCCTGATGCTGCACCCCAACTATTTTCAAACTCCCATTTAATAGGTTGATCGCTCATATCCGTATCACATCCTACAAGAGTCATGGCATGTGTCGATCCGCTTTGGCGGGTTAAGATGCGTGCTTTTTTGTCCATCGACAAGTTTACACCCAGCAATGATTCATAATCATACATTTCGGGATCTAATATACCTGATTCTCTATTCATCTGTTTGCCAACATCGCATGAAGCGTACATCGGCTCGTTGCTTTTGATAGAGGCTAACGCTGCTTTCTTAATATCTTCATTCGGCAAGTTCAGATATATCCAGTTTATACCTTCTATTGTGTTTTTATAATTCTGGATCTCATACAACTTGTAATATTCACGTGTAGGATCATTCATTATCATTATATAGTTGCTCGGAGAATAATCTTCCGGTGTAATCTCTTTATAAAACTGTTGAGGCGTATAGCTGCTGAGTTCTCTAACGCTTCCGTTTTTATCCTTATATCTCCATGTAAACTGTTTTGGGGGCTCGCCAAGGCAAAGAACCAGAATCCGGTATACATCCTTCAAGATAGTTGCTTTTTCGTTTCTTAGCTCCTGTATCTTTTTCCCTGAAGCTGCTTGTTCGCGAAGATTATATCCTCCTAGACGCAGTTTTTCGTTTACAAGGTTGATCATCTGTCTCGTATTATTTGAATGTGCCGTTTCCGGCATTACTTCTTGAGGTACAACTCCATATTTCTGTCCAAGATTGTAATATAGATTCCAGACCCCACCGTCACTTACAGGTGACTTGAAGAGATATTCTACGGTTCGGTCATCGAAAGAATCTTTGCTTGTTGCGATTATATTTTCTAAAAATAAATTTGATTTTTCAAATATATCCCAGAAATATAGATAATTGTGAGAGAAGTCAAATTCGCTCAGATTGTATTTTTCGATGATGGAAGGGCGCAATACATTCATCGATGTAAACATCCAGCATCGTCCCGAACTTTTTTGATCGGTGATACCTTTCACATTTACCCGATATTTGAAGTAATGGTCTATTTTCCCTTGAAGACTGTTGTTTAAGGCATTTGCAGTAATATTGGCATTTGATGTCAGAACGTTTTGGATAGCTTTAGTAGCAGGGTCTTCTTTAAAGCTAGACTGTATTTCCTGCAATTCTTTCTCGGTGATACTTTGAGAAGAAACAGCAAGAGAAAAGCATAGCAAAAAGCCCGTGAATAGATGTTTTTTCATAAAATATGTCTTTTATATTTGAATGTAGAATAACTAATTATGCAAAAATACGAAATATTGATAGATATTTGTTCTACATGCCAATTATAATAAATATTTGTTTAAACATAATGCTTAATCTTCATCAAAGACTTTTATCTTTGCATCGTTAAAAAAATATCTAAGAAATGACATCAGAAATACAACCGGCATATTCGAAACAAAGAATTAGATATGCTGTTTTATCTATTTTTATTGCTCAAGGATTATGTTTTGCCAGTTGGGCTAGCCGCCTTCCGGATATAAAGAAAGATTTTAATGTAGAAAGTTATCTACACTACGGCTTATTAATGTTTCTCCTTCCGATGGGAAAGTTTATCGCTATTCCTGCAGTTGGTTTTCTACTTCCTCGTTTAGGTAGCAAAAAAACTGTTTTAATTAGCATTATCGGATATGCGCTGTCCTTGTTTTTGGTTAGTATTGTACCCGGAATTACAGGATTAGGGATAACATTGTTCTTATTCGGTATATTTTGGAATATGACTGATATTTCGTTGAATACGCAGGCTATTGAAGTTGAACGTATTTACGGAAAGCCCATAATTGCGACTTTTCATGCGAGTTGGAGCTTGTCTGCGTGTATCGGAGCTATTATTGGTTATTCGATGATCAATCTGAATGTTATTACTTTCTATCATTTTCTAGGTATGGCTTTGCTTGCTATAGTCATTGTTATGCTTAATTACAAATATCTTCAAGAACCAGCTAAAGCTGTTGAAAAGGAAGAGGATTTAAATACTGCGCAAGGAGCTAAAGCGAAAACCGGCAAATTGCATCTCCCTGAGTCGCTTCTCATACAGCTTGGATTGGTATGGCTATTGGCTCTTATCGTTGAGAATACAATGTTTGAATGGAGCGATGTATATTTTCAGTCTGTGATCAAGGCACCGGAATCATTGCAGGTTGGATTTCTTGTATTTATGGTGATGATGTTTGCGGGGCGTATGCTTACTAACTTTGCATATACTATTTGGCAGAAAAAGACTGTGTTGCAAATAGCAGGGGCACTTATTTTTGCAGGATTTATAATTTCGTCCCTTTTTATCGGGTATTCCGACGCTTTAATTACCAAAGTAATTATCACTTCTATAGGCTTTATGCTGATCGGTTTAGGGATTTCTTGCGTTGTGCCTACTATCTACAGTATTGTAGGAGATAAGGCTAAAACTCCGGTGGGAACGGCGTTAACTATCATGTCGAGTATTAGTTTCGTTGGTCCATTTATCTCCCCATTACTTGTCGGTTCTGTGTCCGATGCTTACGGACCCAAATGGGCATATCTTATTATGAGTGTAGTCGGATTACTGATAATAGCTGCAGTATCGTTCGTAAAGAATTTAAGAAAATAAATATTCTATCTTATAAATAGAAAAAGGCTTTTAGACAACAACTAAAAGCCTTTTTTATTATTATAAATTCCGGATAATTAAAATTCCGGAATAATCTGTTCGGCATTCTCAATCCGATCTTCAACATCTTCTTTTGTTCCGTTGAAAGGACCCGATCCTTCTATTTTTATGGTGGCCATAGCTGCTGCAAACCTTCCGGCAGCTTCTATTGTTGCTCCTTTAGCTCTCTGATATAAGTAGCCTGTAACGTAAGTATCGCCGCACCCTGTTGCGTCCACTACATCTTTCGGCTTATAAGCCGGTATTTTATAGAAGTTGTTTCCATCATAGATAACAGATCCCAGACTGCCCAAAGTAACCAAGACTTCTTTTACTCCCCAAGCATGAAGTTGTTTAGATGCTTGTTTAATGTCTTTCATTCCTGTAAGAACTTCCATTTCCAGATCATTCACTTTCAGAACATGAACATGTTTTAGTATCTCTTCTTTATTAGCCCAGTCTATCGGGTAGACATTTTGGTCTCTCACCTCTCTTAGATACCCTTGAGAGTCTATTGCTATCAAGCCTTTTTTAGAAAGATATTCTACCAGCTCCAACGAGAAATCATCGGCAAGTAAAGCGCCTAAAAGGAATATGTTGGCATCTATATCTTTTAGTGCGTCAACAGAAAAAGGATCAGCTTTTGCCAACACTCGTTGAGTTCGGTTATTCTGATTCTCTTCATAGATGTTTTCAAAATAGACAGAGTGCTTACTCGGTACTACATGCACATCTACGTCTTTTGAACGTAAATCATCCACTACAGACATTTCTGACTGAGCCAACGATGCTACCAATGTATAATTTATATCGGTAAAATGACGAATAGCGTGTGAAAAATAAAAAGCCGTACCGCCGGGCATATGCACTGTGCTTTTGGGTGTAACTACTTTATCTAAAGTAATATGCCCAATGCAACAAAGATCATGTTTTTGCATTACTTATTTTTTTGAAATGCAAAAGTAGTAAAATTAAGTTATACCGAAGTTCTCATTTCAATTTTATTCTCTTTTTGATAATGCTAAGAGTCAGCAAAAAATGTATTTTATCTTCAATGTTTTTTGATAAGTTCAGATTATTTCCGCCCTGTTAAACGATTTTCACTAGACTAATAAAGCCAATTATATTTTATTTATTCATACTTTTTTCTTTTCTTTGTTTTTGGCTTGGATACAATATCTGAACCGATACGCAATAATAGGAAATGAAAAAGTATTTATTTATAATATTAGGCTTAATCTCATTAGGCCTTGGACTATTGGGAATAGTAACTCCGGGACTTCCAACCACACCATTTATCCTTCTTACCGGCGTCTTATTTGCTAAAAGCTCGCCTCGTCTTCATCAGAAATTGTTAGATCATAAGATCACAGGACCATATATAAGGCGCGTTAATAATGGCTTTAGTACAAAAGGGTTGATTATATCCATTAGTATCATGTGGATTATGATAATTCTTACTACATTAGTTGTATTTAAAAGTAATCAGACAATGCAATTCGTGATGTTGGGATTAGGTTTTGTCGGTACTGTTTCTCAAATAATTGTTTTACGTAAGAGAAAAAAGAAAGAAAAGGTTCTGTTAACACTTGATAACGAAGAAAAAGATAATAATAAGCTGAAGGCCTCTTAATGGGCACAAAAGAGAGCATTTATATTATAAAAATGTTGATGTTATATTTTGTTATTTTATGATATTTATTTTCCTTTGTATATGAAGGGTTATAGACTAAAAAAAACAATCTAATTAAATTATGGAGAACAACGATCAGAACAATCAAATTCAAATAGAACTGCCGGATGATATTGCACAAGGCATATATTCTAATCTGGCTATTATAGCCCATTCGTCATCAGAATTTGTTATCGACTTTGTACGTATTTTGCCCGGTATGCCCAAAGCCAAAGTACAATCGAGAATAGTAATTACCCCTGAACATGCGAAACGCCTGTTGTATGCTCTGAATGAAAACATAAACCGATTTGAATCTCAAAATGGATCCATACAAGTTGATAATTCGGCAGGTTTTTTACCACCGATAAACGGTCCTATTGGAGAAGCTTAAATCAGGTATTTTATAAATAAATACAAAAAGCAAGAGAAATGAAAATTGGTATTCCTAAAGAGCTGAAAGCATTTGAAAATCGCGTTGCCGTTACGCCGGCAGGTGTGCATGAGTTGGTTGTCTGTGGACATGAGGTATATATAGAAGCCGGAGCCGGACTTGGCAGCGGAATCAATGATACTGATTACACAGCTTCCGGTGCTAAAATATTAACTACGGCAGAAGAAATTTATGCCATTTCGGATATGATTGTGAAGGTTAAGGAACCTATCCCGCAAGAATATCATCTTATCCGCGAAAATCAAATAGTGTTTACGTATTTCCATTTTGCATCGAGTCTTGAGCTAACAGAAGCTATGATAAAGAGTAAAGCTATCTGTATAGCATACGAAACCGTTGAATTGCCCGACCGCTCGTTACCGCTACTTATACCGATGAGTGAAGTGGCCGGACGTATGGCTATTCAAGAAGGTGCTCGCTTCCTCGAAAAGCCGCATCTGGGAAAAGGCGTCTTGCTTGGTGGTGTTCCGGGTGTGAAACCTGCGCACGTAATTGTAATAGGTGGTGGTGTTGTTGGAGCTCAGTCGGCTAAAATAGCTGCAGGAATAGGTGCAAAAGTAACCATTCTGGATAAGAGTCTTCCGCGTCTTCGCTATTTGAGCGATATTATGCCGGCTAATGTTACAACAAGATATTCTGATACACATACAATAAAAGAATTGATAAAGGATGCTGACCTTATAGTGGGCGCTGTGCTTATTGCCGGCGATAAGGCTCCTCAGGTAATATCGAGAGCAATGCTCAAAGATATGCAGCCGGGAACCGTTATGGTGGATGTGGCTATCGACCAAGGTGGCTGTTTTGAGACATCAAAACCAACAACGCATTTAGATCCTGTGTTTGTTATTGATGATGTAGTGCATTACTGTGTTGCCAATATACCGGGAGCTGTTCCGATGACATCAACATTAGCTTTGACGAATGCTACTTTGCCGTATGCATTAAATCTGGCTAATATGGGCTGGGAGGCAGCATGCCGTGAGCATAAAGATCTACGCAAAGGATTGAATATTGTAAAAGGAGACGTTGTATATAAGGCCGTTGCTCAAAACTTCGGACTAGAATATAAAGAGTTTCAATTTTAAAAAAATAAACAGACATAATAGAGCAGATGTCTGAATTCAATTTTTCCTAACTTTTTAGCAACCTAACTTATAAACAAGATAACGCTGATTATGTAAGTGAAACGTTGATCAAGATATCGACAATAAACGAGTAAAATAAAATCCTCATATATTTACTAATATAAAATTATTATTTATGGAACTACTAAATGCATCGTTAATAGACTGGTCTAGAGGCCAGTTTGCTATGACAGCAATGTATCACTGGTTGTTTGTTCCTTTGACATTGGGTCTGGGGGTCATTATGGCAATCATGGAGACAATGTATGTACGTACAGGCAATGAACAGTGGAAAAAAACTGCGAAATTTTGGATGACTATTTTTGGTATCAACTTTGCAATCGGAGTTGCTACAGGAATTATCATGGAGTTTCAGTTTGGTACCAATTGGTCAAACTACAGCTGGTTTGTAGGAGATATTTTTGGCGCACCATTGGCAATTGAAGCGATCGTTGCATTCTTTATGGAAGCAACATTTATTTCCATCATGTTTTTTGGATGGAAACGTGTTAGCAAAAAAGCTCACTTGGCAGCTACTTGGTTAACTGTTACAGGTGCAACCCTTTCGGCTGTGTGGATATTAGTGGCTAATGCATGGATGCAATTCCCTATTGGTATGGAATTTAATCCGGACACAACTCGTAACGAAATGATTGACTTTTGGGCTGTGGCATTGTCACCCGTAGCTATAAACAAGTTCCTCCATACAGTACTTTCCAGTTGGATTTTGGGGGCTGTATTTGTGATGGGTATAGCTGCATGGTATATGCTTAAGAAAAGGGACACAGAGTTTGCTCAACAAAGTATGAAGGTTGCTACAGTTTTCGGATTGATAGCATCATTACTTACTATTTATACAGGTCACGGTTCGGCTGTGCAAGTTGCAGAAAAACAACCGATGAAACTGGCTGTAATGGAGGGTCTCTATGAAGGGGGCACAAACGAAGGACTGGTCCTTTTTGGTATTCCGAATCCTTCTAAAAAATCATTCAATGACGGGGAAGATGCGTTCTTATTTCCTCCAATTAAACTTCCGGGTGCACTCTCTCTAATTGCATTCTATGATACGGAGGCATACGTGCCGGGTATTAAAGATATCATAGATGGAGGTTATCCAAAACCGGATGGAACAACCGCTTTGTCTTTTGCCGAAATGCAATCTAAAGGTAAAGCCGCGATACAGGCATTGGCAGACTATAAGAAGGCTAAAAAAGACGGAGATGATGCTTCGGCTGTACAATATAAAGAAACATTGAAAGCTAACTTTGCTTACTTCGGGTATGGCTATCTTGATAGCCCCGAGCAGTTAGTTCCTAACTTATCTAAAACCGTATATTGGAGTTTCCATATTATGGTTTATCTGGGTGGATATTTTATCCTATTGTTCATGGTTATGACATTCTTTGTTTATCGAAGAAAAGGTCTTGAGCAGAAAAAGTGGCTTTTGTGGATTTGTCTTTGGACTATCCCATTGGTATATGTTGCAAGTCAGGCGGGATGGTTAGTTGCCGAAGTGGGGCGTCAGCCTTGGGCTATACAAGATGTACTTCCTCTACAAGCTGCAGTGTCTGCGGTATCAACTCAATCTGTAGTGATAACATTCTGTTTGTTTTTGGCATTGTTTACCGCACTGCTTATTGCAGAGATACGTATTATGCTGAACCAAATTAAAAAAGGACCGGCAGGCTCACACTAAAACTTGATTTTTTAACTAAAAAAAGATATAACTATGGATTATTCATTTTTACAACATTATTGGTGGTTCCTTATATGCCTGATCGGGGGGATATTTGCATTCCTCTTGTTTGTTCAGGGTGGACAGTCGATGCTTTTCTCATTAGCTAAAGACGAAAAGGAACGCATGATATTGGTAAATGCATTAGGCCGTAAATGGGAATATACATTTACTACCCTTGTGACATTTGGAGGTGCATTGTTTGCATCCTTTCCATTGTTCTACTCTACCAGCTTTGGTGGTGCATATTGGGTATGGATGGCTATTTTATTCTGCTTTGTATTGCAGGCTGTATCATACGAATTTCAGTCGAAACCGGGCAATGTATTTGGGCGTAATACTTACAGATGGTTCTTGTTTTGCAACGGACTATTAGGTACTTTTCTTGTAGGTGCGGCATTAGCCACATTCTTTACAGGATCAGATTTCACGGTGAATAAAGGAAATATGACAGATGTTTTGAATCCTGTTATCAGCCGTTGGGGGAGTGAATGGCACGGACTTGAGGCTCTTGCTGACGCTCGTTGCTGGTTACTAGGATTGACAGTGTTTTTTCTTGCCCGTACATTGGCGTGCCTGTTCTTTATCAACCGTCTTCAAGATGCTACTTTAGTAAGTCGTTCCAGAAAATATTTATTACTTAATGCTATTCCTTTTGTTGTGTTCTTCCTTGCATTTGTTATATGGACGTTCTTAGCAAAAGGTTATGCTGTAGATCCTGTGACAAAAGTTGTGGAGCTTGTGCAATACAAATATTTCTTAAACATGATAGAAATGCCAATCGTAGGGATTGTATTCCTTGTTGGGGTTCTGCTGGTACTGTTTGGTATTGGTAAAACATTATTAAGTAAGGAATATCATTCCGGTATTTGGTTTAGTGGCGTGGGTACAGTGCTAACAGTATGTATGTTGTTGCTTATTACAGGCTTTAACAATACTGCTTACTATCCATCTTCTACAGATCATCAGAGTTCCCTGACTATCGAAAATTCTTCATCGAGTGAGTTTACCCTTACTGTGATGAGTGTAGTTTCTTTATTTGTTCCATTTGTATTAGGATATATTATCTATGCTTGGAACTCTTTAGAGAAGAAAAAATTCGATGTCAAAGATTTCAAAGACGACGGACATGTGTATTAATATTGTATAGATATAATATAGATAAAATGGATGCCATTATAAATGGCATCCATTTTTTTATAAAGCTGAAGGAGATTAGTCTTGTAAAAAAAGAGAATTTGTAAGCTTTTATATATTTTATTTATCTTAAAATTGAAATTATATTTTCAATTTTCTATCAATCTATTAAATATTTTATCAAAATATTCAATTTGTCTAAAATGTGTAAATATTCAGATACTTATAACTATTCGTAAATATTAGATTGAATGAACATTTGATCTGATTATTTTGTTTATAATATCGAATCAAATAGTGAACATGTTTACACTCCGTCAAATAGAAGACGCTCATTCTAAAGTTAAGAGTGGTGCTGATTTTCCTCAGTATATCCGCGATCTTATTGCCATGGGGGTATCAAGTTATTCTATTTATGTAAATGATGGTCATGCCGAATACGTCGGCAATGATGGACACATAGTTTTGTCGGAGGCTGAATATGAAAAATTACATATAATATCTGATACTGATATTATAAAATTTAAGGAGTATCTGAGAGCACATCAACAAGGTAAGACCAATTACTTTACTTTTTGTGAGAATTCGGCAGAAACAGGTATTTATAAATGGGAAATAGATACAGCAAATAAGACTTGTATTTACTATGACTCATTTGGGAACTTTGTCCTAGAAGAAAAAATACCAATATGAGAATTATTCTGAGCTCTGTTACTCTTATTAGATCTTAAAGAAGAACTAAAACTTATAACCACTAAAAGAACAAAAATAATGATATAAATCTATTTATCTATTTCATTCTTATATATTATGCGTAATTAAAAAACTGGAGAATGAAATTCAGGTATTCTATACTATGTATTAACTGATCGCAGTAGTACCCTTACTCATCAAAATAATTTTTTCAAAAAAATTAATTATTCAAAGTGAGAATTGAGAAGAATATCTATAATAGTCGGACTTTCCAACCTTTTCAATTTGACTCCGTATTCTACTATTTACCTATTAGAATACGGAGATTTAATATCTATACCTTTCTTATAATTAACTAAAAACATTGACTTATATACTTTTCTGGTGGTAGGATCGTTTATATTACGTAATTTTCCGAATAAAACGTATTAAATGTTTCTTATTGCTAGAATTCTGAAGTATTGTAAATTTATATTTCTTCTAATATTTTTATTAACTCCTTTTATAATCCGGGCTCAGGTAGATAGCACATACATTCAACCGTATGAGCATGAGCTGTCTCTGAAACCTCATGTATATTATAAATATACTTCACTAACTCATGAGATAGATGATAATAATGAAATAACCTATATGCCCAATAGTCCTGTGAGTTTGGGACTAGGCATCACGTACAAAAATTATTCTATAAGTGGGGGATATGGGTTTGGATTTATGCGCGATAAGGATCGGGGAAAGACGGCGATATTTGACTTTCAATATCATTACTATGGAAGAAAATTTATCGCTGATGTTTTTTTTCAACGATATAAAGGTTTTTATACTGAGCAAAATGATGAGGTATTTACTCTGTATCCCGATATAAGTATCATTCAATATGGAGTGTTTGGACAGTATGTATTCAATAATAAGAAATTTTCTTATAAAGCAGCATTTAACCAAAGTGAAAAGCAACTCAAATCTGCCGGAAGCTGGCAATTGGGTAGAGGAATATACTACAATCAAATACGCTCTGATAGTACATTACAGCTAAATCTGCATAAGAGATTAAGAAACTATCAATTGAATGTTAGTGGAGGATATGTTTATAATTGGATAATCAGTAAAAACTTTTATTTATCGGGAGGAGTTTCGGTTGGTTTAAATATAGGAACGGAGAATCTGACCTCTTTCAAAAAAGTTGAAATCTCCCCATCCGTATTTCCTCGTATATCTATGGGATACAATGCGGAGGATTGGTCTATTGGTTTGTCTGTGGTTGTGAATCAGATATATGTTGCTAATTCTAAGCTGTTGAGGATGACTTTAAATACAGAAACTATGCAGATGAGCTACACTAAACGATTTAGTGTTGCTCCTAAATTTGTGAAGAAAATAAAATATATCAATTAATACCTGAAACTATAATATATAAAAAAAGCTCCTTAGTAATAAGGAGCTTTTTTATGATCTCTAAATGCTGTTTTTTTATTAATAACGAGCTTCTACTGCATTCCAGTCTATAATCTTCCAAAGCTCGGCAAGATGGTCTGCACGACGGTTTTGGTAGTCTAGATAATATGCATGTTCCCACACGTCAAAGCCCAATAGTGGAGTTAATCCTTTTGTTATCGGATTTCCTGCATTCGGTTCTTTTGTTATTTGTAGTTTTCCTGCATTATCTTTTGCAAGCCATACCCATCCAGAACCAAATACACCTGTACCGGCTGTAACAAATTCTTTCTTGAAGTTTTCGAAAGATCCCCACTCAGCATTGATCGCTTCGGCAAGTTTACCTTTAGGTTCTCCGCCACCGTTAGGGCTGAATGAAAGGAAATATATGTTGTGGTTCAATGTCTGGCCGGCATTGTTAAAGATAGCTCCATCGCTTTCTTTTACGATTGTTTCTAGATCTGCATTTTCAAACTTAGTACCTTGAATCAGATTGTTCAGATTTGTAATATAAGTCTGAAGGTGTTTACCATAATGTAATTCAATTGTTTGTTGACCAATTACAGGTTCTAGAGCATTTGTTGCATAAGGCAACTTTGGTAATTCAAATTTCATAGTTCTTGTTTTTTGATTGTTATTATTTATATTTTGTGCGTTTACAGAGCTGATTATCAGTCCTGAGAGCATTATACACGTGAATAAAATCTTTTTCATATATAGTGTTCTTTATCGTTGTATATAATATGTAAACAATTGTCCTCCGTATTTGTTTATTACAGAACTCTAGATTTGCTATCGATTGTTTTTAACAGATTATTGTTAAAATCTATAAGCATTGAGTAATAATAGGTTTAATATAAAATTACTGGTATAAAATAGAAATATGTTTTCAGAATTAATCTGTACTTTTGCTTACAGAAAAAATGAAAACCTAAAGTTATGCTTTTTTTAGAATCATCATCCATTTTATCGGAAGTAATCGAGGATAATCATCAGCTGATACCTGTTGTTAATCGTTTTGGAATCAAGCTCGGACTTGGTGACAAAAGTATAGGTGAGATATGCGATTCGGTTGGAGTAAATACAGAATTTTTTCTTGTAATACTGAATACTTTTCTTAACGAAGATTATTTTCCTCAAAAGAAGCTTCAGAAGTTCGATATTCAGCTTGTCATTAAATATTTGAAGCAGACAGATGCGTATCTGATTCATGGGCAGTTATACAACTTCGAGAAGCATCTGAAAGCTTTCATCGGTATGAGCGACCCCAACAATGCTCAAATGAAACTCATCAGTAGACTGTTCTCCGAATTTAAAGAGGAATTAATGGTTCAGATAGAGCAAGGAATGGTAAATGGAGATGCTCCTCTCGCCTTGTTGACCGATCTTAAGAGTATTATAATAAAGCATATATCGGGTAATTTTAATGAGAATATGTGTTATGCTGTTATATTTACAATAGACAGCTTTCAGAAAGATCTGGAGAAGCATAATCGCATAAGAGAAAAGGTGCTGAAACCAATGATTGACGAATTGTCCGAATCGGGAATTGAAGACTTGCAAGAACTTTTTGTTAGCGGACGCATTACGCGTGATAACAAAAGACAGCCTCTATCTGAACGAGAACTGGATGTCCTTCGTCTCATAGCATTAGGCTTTTTAAATAAAGAGGTGGCAGATAAGCTGAATATAAGCTTGAACACAGTGCTTTCGCACAGAAAAAATATAACAGCTAAGCTGGGAATAAAAACAGTTTCGGGACTTATCTTCTATTGTATAACACATGGCTATATTTCAGCCGATGAAATTGAATTATAGAGAATTGTATGGAAAAGAAAAACAGGTATTTATCGTTTGAGCTTATTTTTGCTCTGCTTTTTATTATAGCTTTCTTTCTTCCCTGGCTCGATAAGTGGGGTGTTAAAATTGTGGGATGGGATGTGCCCGATTTACAAAAAAAGATAACGAAGGCTACCAACTTTATTAAGTTCTTTTCAAAAAACAAGGAGTGGATATATAGTACCCATGTGGTGTATTTAGTGCCTTTGTTTAGTGTAATTACAATTGGTTTTTGGATTATGCTAAGACAAAAAACGGCAAGAGTCCTTTTACTAATAACAAGCATATTTGCTTTTATTGTTTCTCTGAACTTGTTCTATAAATTGCCGGGGGCGGGGAGTGGCGTATATTTGTTGTGTGCTGCTTCTATCTTATCGATAATTTATCTGGTTGTTGTTTTCCGAAGCAAGAAAGAAAATAAGACAGACTTGATTGAGAATACTCCTGAGATTGATGGAAAAGAAATAGAATAAAACTGTTACGATATAAAAAAATAGCTCCGATTTATATTCGGAGCTATTTTTTTATATAACTAAAGTTCTTATTTTGTTATACGTTCAAGCCACTTCAGTATAAACAACATAGTAAACATTGATATAGAACAAGCAGCAACAAATACTACCCATGTAGCCCAGATAGGGATGTTTTCGTATAATATTGCACCAATAAATAATAATTGATTACCTAGTGCTGTAGCTCCTAACCAGCATCCCTGCATGATACCTTGATATTGAGGAGGTGCTACTTTAGATACAAATGAGATACCCAAAGGACTGATAAATAATTCAGCAATCGTTAATATTAAATACGTTCCTATCAAAAGGAATGGAGTTACCCGTGCCGAGTCTGCCAGACCGCCCATTGCCTTTACTGCTGAGTTTGCAGGTAGATCTAACGATCCAATAGTCATGACAACATAAGCTAAAGCAGCAATACCCATCCCTATTGCAATCTTTTTAGGTGCAGAAGGTTCTTTTCCTCTAGCTCTTAGCCATCCAAATATAGCTAATACAACAGGTGTAAGGAATACTACAAACAGAGGATTGAATGATTGGAACAATTCAGCACCTTCTAATGTAACCAAGCCAAAGAGGTTGAGATTCATCTTACTCAGATCGGTATAATCATTTGCAAAATATGTAAGCGTAAGACCATTTTGATGGAATGAGAACCAAAAGAATATAACAACAGCAAATACTGCGAATAAGGCATACAAACGTTGTTTAACTTCGTTAGAGTCCATTTCTTTTTCTACAGTGGCATCAGCTGATGTGCTTGCGGCTTTTACTTTTAATGCCGGATCTGGGAATCGTTTTTTGTTGATTGAATATATCGTAAACGAAATTAACATCGCTACAATAGCAATACCAAATGCATAATGGAATCCTGTGTTGAATACGTTTAGGTATTCGTTAGCAAATGTAGTTAGATTGGTCGGTGCTCCGTTTAAGCTAACCTGAGGAGCCAATGTGCTTAATCGGGTTGCAGCTTCGCCGGAAAGTGATCCTTCTAAATGTTGGTGGCAAAGAGCCGGTAGGTCTGAGTTGTATGAAAATCCATTGATTTTTAACCACCAATTTCTTATGCCTACAGCAATTAGCGGAGCAAAGATAGCACCGACATTGATAAACATATAAAATAGAGAAAAACCGGAATCCCGCATTTTTCCATATTGTGGGTTATCATACATTTGCCCTACTAATGCCTGTAAGTTTCCTTTGAATAAACCATTTCCGAAGGCTATCACAAACAGCCCGAAACAAGTAAGGATAATGAATGGCCAAAAACTAGATACAGGTGTTGGGGTAGGGATTGCAATGATCATATAACCGATTGCCATTAATACTATACCTACCTGAATTGTACTTTTATACTTTTTTGTTTTATCGGCTATAAGCCCTCCAATAAGTGCAAAAGCATAGATACAGAAATAAAATACAGAATAAATTATCCCTGCATGTGTTTTGTCTAATCCGAACTTCGACATCAGGAACAGAGTTAAAATAGCCATCATAATATAGAAGCCGAAACGTTCTCCCATATTTGATAATGATGCAGCTATTAAACCTTTAGGATGATTTTTAAACATACGATCGTATTTAAGATTAATATTATTATATTTTTTTAGATTTTGAGTGGACTAAACTTAAAGCAGTACAAATATAACCAAACATAGTTTAAAATCTTCTAGCCTTAGTATATTAAATAACATAAAACGCCAGAATATTTGTACTTTATGAGAATAAGATAGTCTTATTTTTATATACCAATATGCGCCGTTTCAGGTGACTTTCTATGGCATGAGAGAGTACAATCTTTTCCAAGTCCTGACCTTTGCGTACCAGATTCTCAACGCTGTCACGGTGAGTGATACGTGTAATATCCTGTTCTATAATCGGCCCCGCATCAAGCTCGGTTGTTACATAGTGGCTTGTTGCCCCTATTATTTTTACTCCTCGTTCGTAAGCCGCATGATATGGTCTTGCACCTACAAAGGCGGGTAAAAAGGAATGGTGTATATTGATTATTTTGTTTGGATATGACTCAATAAACTTATCGGTCAGTATCTGCATATAGCGAGCTAAAACAATAAAGTCGATCTTCTTTTCTTCTAAGAGAACGAGTTGTTTTGCTTCTATTTCGTCCTTATTGTCTTTGTTGAGCTTTAGTACATGATATTCAATGCCAAAGCGTTCTGCTACCCATCGTAGGTCTTCGTGATTGCTGATGATGAGAGGTATCTCTACTTTCCATTCTCCGGCCGTGTAGCGAGCCAGTATATCAAAAAGGCAATGCGACATTTTGGAAACAAAAACGGCCATACGCGGTGTATGGTCGTTAAAGTATAACCTGAATGTCATGTTATACTTGTTCGCATATAGGGTTTGGAAGTAATCGCTCATTTTCTCCTTTGGAATAATGAAGTTTGCAAGATCCCATTCTATACGCATGAAGAACGTATTTTCCTGTTTATCTACATGTTGCTCCAGATTGATGATATTTCCACCGTTTATATTGATAAAGTCGGTAACTGCAGCTACCAGTCCCGGACGATCGGGCGATGAAATAAGGATAATTGCGTGTGCGTTGTTATTCATATAATGATGTTAATCTTCTTCGATTACAAGATTGTCGATAATAAACTCTTGTCTTTCGGGTGTATTCTTGCCCATATAGAAGTTGAGCATGTTGCTTACCGAGTCTTCTTTTTTCATCGATACACGGTCGAGGCGAATATCTTTTCCTATGAAATGAACGAATTCATCGGGAGATATTTCCCCCAATCCTTTAAATCGTGTTATCTCCGGATTCGAACCCAGTTTTTTGATTGCATTCAGTCGCTCCTCTTCTGTATAGCAATAGATTGTTTCTTTCTTGTTCCGTACACGGAAGAGTGGTGTTTGAAGAATATATACATGATTTTTCTTTATCAGATCGGGGAAGAACTGTAAGAAGAATGTGAGTAACAACAAGCGTATATGCATCCCGTCGGTGTCGGCATCGGTTGCAATAATTATTTTGTTGTAGCGTAATCCATCCAATCCGTCTTCTATATTTAAAGCTGCCTGTAGAAGATTGAACTCTTCATTTTCGTAGACGATCTTCTTTGTTAACCCAAAGCTGTTTAGTGGTTTACCTCGTAGGCTGAATACAGCTTGCAGATTTGGATTGCGGCTTTTTGTAATCGATCCACTCGCAGAGTCTCCCTCGGTGATAAATATGCTTGTTTCATCCAAATTGTCTCCTTTGGTATCATTGTAATGTATACGGCAGTCGCGTAACTTCTTATTGTGCAGGTTTGCTTTCTTGGCACGTTCGCGAGCAAGTTTTGTTACACCGGCAATAGCTTTACGCTCTTTTTCCGATTCCAGAATTTTTTTCAATAAAGCTTCTGAAGTATCTGCATGCTTATGTAAATAGTTGTCCAGTTCTTTCTTTAAGAAATCACCGATAAACTTCTGAACAGAAGGACCTCCCGGCCCCATATCTTTAGATCCGAGTTTAGTCTTTGTTTGCGATTCAAAAACCGGTTCTTCTACTTTTACACTGATTGCCGCAACTATTCCGCTACGTATATCTGCGTAATCGAAATTCTTGTTATAGAACTCTTTTATCACGCGAGATAATGATTCACGAAAAGCCGACTGGTGTGTTCCCCCTTGTGTTGTATGCTGTCCATTCACAAATGAGTAATATTCTTCTCCATACTGATCGGTATGTGTGATCACGACCTCTATATCTGCCTCCTTCATGTGGATGATAGGGTATAAAGGCTCGGAAGTCATATACTCATTAAGCAAATCTACAAGACCATTTTTGGAGTGGAATTTCTTTCCGTTATATGTTATTGTTAACCCTGTATTGAGGAATACATAATTTTTAAGAAGGCTTTCTACATAGTCGTCCCTAAAGGCGTATCCTGTGAAAATTGTAGGATCCGGAATAAATTCGATAAGAGTACCATTCTCATCATTTGTAGGGTGTATTGCTTCTTCCTTTTCTACAATGGCTCTGCAGTATTCTACAGAGGTTGTTTGACCATCACGATAACTTTGGATAAGGAAAAAAGAAGACAATGCATTTACCGCCTTTATACCAACACCATTCAACCCCACAGACTTCTTAAAAGCTTTGGAGTCATATTTAGCGCCGGTGTTCATTCTCGAAGAAACGTCTTTTACTTTTCCCAATGGCACACCACGTCCGTGGTCGCGTACTTTGACAACGCCGTCGGCGATAGAGACGTCGATATTTTTGCCAAATCCCATCATATATTCGTCAATAGAGTTGTCCAGCACCTCTTTGAGAAGTACATATATACCATCATCGGCAGATGAACCGTCACCTAATTTTCCTATATACATACCCGGACGACGGCGGATATGTTCCTGCCAGTCGAGGGTTTTTATATCATCGTCAGAATAATTTATTTCGGGTAGTACTATCTTTTCTTCTTCCATATAATCTTTTGGTACTCTTTAAGTAAATGCGGTGTAAAAATATAAAAAAAAATTGGGAACAAAAAGTCTTAAATTTCCCCATTTCATCTTATTTTTTTATTTAATAGATATTTAGTCTGTGTATTATTTGTTAAGCCGCATCTTTTATTATTTTAGGTTATCATTCACTCTCTTCAACATGTTTTTTGTTATATGCCATTAGTGAATTGATATAATCACTGTTGAAAGAAATAATACGAATATTGGCTTTACGAAAAGCGTAATATACAGACCTGTCCCATTCACCTTTAGGCGTAAGCGGCGTAAGGAATATGGATTTCTTGGTCGAGTCTAATATTTTACCTATCCAGCATTGGTTCTCATCCCTGTTGTCTATCTGGAAAACAATATGTTTGTCTTCAAGCCATTTGAAAAGAGAGTCTATCGATAAGTGAGGTATATCTATGTATGGTACAATGTCTGTTTTATCAGAAGCTTTCAGCACCTTTTCGGTAAACATCTCTTTTTCGGTTCTGTGTATAGATGTTATATATTTTTTATTAATGAGCATATAACCATCCACAATATAATCAGAAAAAATACTGCTGATCAGTACCCAATCTTCTCCTTCAACGAGGAGAATGCCCGATTCTAATCGTTTTCTGTCTTTTATCTTAAATGAATAGAAAACACCTTTGTTTATATGTATTTGCATAAGAGCCATTTTATTGCTTGAAGATACGGCATTTTTATCATTTCTGATTATATTTATCTAAATTAGATAAAGGTTGTTACTCCCTTCATTAGTGTGTTAAAATTGATCTGTAATTACCCAAAGTGACACGGTAGAAACTGTGTAATATGTGTTACTTTTGTTACCTTTTGTCGTATCTTTGTAAGAGCTAATATAATATTGAACAAATACAGGAGATTATGAAAAAAGTAGCTATACTCGGTGTTGATATCCAAAATGATTTTACCTTACCAACAGGAGAGCTGTTTGTGAAAGGTGCGGATGCCGACGTGAAACGTATGGCTGATTTTATATTAAAGAATCAGGAGCAAATCTCTTATATAGCACTTACATTGGATTCTCATCAACCGATTCATATTGCACATCAATGCTATTGGAAAGGAGAGCTAGGCAATCGTCCGGCTTTATTTTCTTCGATAACGGCTTCTGATGTAAGAAAAGGAGTTTGGATACCTCAATTTAATAAAGAAAAGGCTCTTCCTTATCTTGAGCAACTGGAGGCTAAGGGCGGTGTTTGCACCATATGGCCTATGCATTGTATATTGGGTACAGAGGGGTGGGCAATCAATAAGGCTTTGACAGACAGCCTGACCCAGTGGGCTATTGATAATGCACATTCGTATGAGTTGTTCTATAAAGGATATTCGCAATCAACAGAACATTATAGTATTTTTAGAGCGGCCGTAGAGTGGGAGAATGAGGTGGGAACCCACTTGAATAGAACCTTGTTGTCGGTACTGAATGCTTTCGATGAAGTGTTGTTGATGGGTGAAGCGGCAGACTATTGTGTTGCAAGCTCTTTGAATGATATTCTCGATGAAAGCGATGAGTTGGCAAAGAAAGTTACTGTTCTCACAGATTGCATGTCTTGGATAAATCCGGGTAATGAAAATGCCAAGACTATTTTTGATAAAGCGAAAAAGCAGGGAGTAAGATTTGTATTATCAACGGAATATGTTTTTGAGTGATGCTCTATCGGGGGCTAGTCTTTTTCTGAAGTTTGTTTGTCAATAAAAATCTTTTTGGCCACTTTTCCAACTACTCTTGTTGTTATCGCATCGTATGAACCGCCTACCACGCCACCCAATACCGGCACGGCCTTACCTAGGGAGGTAACACTCTTTTGCCCTGTTTTGCTCGCTATATTGATACTCACTTTCTCTGCTATTTTGGTTGCGAGCCTTTCTCCGGCTTTTACGCTCATATCTTTCAGTAATTCTTTGGCTCCGTTGCCTACCATACATATATAAATTAGCGACTTTACCCTGTCTTCGCGAATATCGTGGCCTCCCATGTATGCTATGGCTGCAATCATTCGTATCTGAACATAAATTACACTGGCTATATTGGCCGGCACCGTCAGCGGCATTATCATAACTCCTCCCAGTCCTGTCACAAAACCGCTTGTCGCAGCTTTGGCTACTTGCCATTTGATAAGAGAGTCTACCTGATCTTCGAGTGAACCTTTTTGTGCGAGGTAGCTATTACCCAGATCGTATGCCGAGTCTACTCCGGTAAATCCGCTTACGGCTTTAGAGTAAGCCCAGTCGAGTGTTTTTGCTATTATGCCTTTGTTGACTTGTGTATTTTGTCGCTTTGTCATTCTTGTTGTGATTTACGCTGCAAGATAAAAATAAAAAGAATAAAGCGTCTCATTTTCTGGAAATGAAACGCTTTATAATAAATGAAATCAATTAATTCTTTTTCAATAACTGATCTAAATCGTTGGGCGAAAGATTCATTGCCATAATTACTCCGTTTTCATCGATTAAGTAATTCTTAAATCCTTTCCTCAATTGGTAATGATTGTATAAGCTTGAATAAGCATCGTTTTTTGCTATAAACTGATACTTCGCATCTATGCGATCCATAGTCAGCGTTCTTTCAAATACAGATTCATTCTTGTCGAAAGATACTGACACCATTCTCACAGGATACTTTTTGTTCTCTATTACATTTGCAAAAAGTACATTGTCCTTGTGTGAAGGGGCGTCATAAGCAGCCCAGAAATTTACCAATATTTTTTGACCTTTCAGATCAGACAGGTTCATTTTTGTCCCTGATTTGTTTTCTAAATTCTTGATATCAGGGAACAGGTTTCCCGGATAAATACCTTCCGAAGAAAGCCCAGAAGTTCTTGTTGTATTCGATGATAAGCCGATTAAAGCAATACCTACAAACAAGAAATACTTCGCATACTTCATAAAATAATTATTTGGTTACCACTAAAGCCTTATCCCAATGCCTCACAGAAATAGAATATGGCCCTCCCAATTTTTGGGATACAAAACAAATTATACTACGCTTAGCATATCCTTGTTTTGATTTTCGGCTGCAAAGGTAAAGTCTTTTTGTTAAATACAGAAATATATTAACTGTAATTTGATGTTTTATAATGTTAATTCACTTTAAATCAGATACTTGATTGTTGGTTTGTGTGGTAGCGTAGTTGTTTTAAGCTATCGCTTTCAATTAAAATAGACTATTGTGTATTTTTTTGATAAAAATAGAGCTTGATTGTAAATATATGTGTAAATCTGAAATGAAGGCTCAAAAATTTTTGTACTTTTGCATCTTGGTTACGGCTAATATTTATAAATAAGGTACTAATATGAAAGTTCAAAAATTTGGAAGTGCATCTATAGCTACTGTTGACAAAATAAAAGAAGTGGCTGATATTGTAGCGAAGGATAATGGCAATATTGTTGTGTTATCTTCTATGCGTGGCACGGCCGAAGCTTTGACTGAGATATCCGATTACCTATATAAAAAGAACCAAGAAGGAGCAATAGAAATAATAAATGGGCTCGAAAAGCAATATGTAGAACTGGTTGATTCTCTTTTCGAGAACGAAGAGTCTAAAAAACTGGCGCATGAGCTTTTGACTTCCAAGTTTGATTATATCCGTACATTTACCAAAGACTTGTTCACACTCTTCGAAGAGCGTGTGGTGTTGGCTCAAGGTGAATTGATAAGCTCCGAACTATTCCATCTGTATCTGTTGGATAAGAAAGTAAATGCTGTATTGATCCCTGCGCTACAGTTTATGCGCACAGATAAAAACTCAACACCCGATCCTGTATATATTAAGGAGAAACTATCAGCATTGCTTGAAGAGTCTAAAGGTGCTGATTTGTATATCACACAAGGCTATATTTGTAAAAATGCTTATGGTGAAATAGATGACTTGCGTAAGGGTGGGAGTGATTTCAGTGCATCATTGATAGGTGTAGCTGCAAATGCCGAAGAGATAGAAATCTGGGCCGATGTAGACACTATGCAGAACAACGATCCGCGTTATGTAAAAACAACAACGCCTATCCGTCAGCTGAATTTTGATGAGGCGGCAGAACTTGCATACTTTGGGACTAAGATACTTCACCCATCAAGTATTCTCCCTGCTAAACTTGCTGATATTCCTGTTCGCTTAAAGAATACGCAATATCCTGATGCGGCAGGTACGCTTATATCTAACAAAACAGAGTCAAATGTGATAAAGGCGGTAGGTGCAAGAGATAATATTACTGCGATAAAGATAAAGTCGGGGAAAATGTTGCTTGCCCATGGATTTTTACGTAAAATAGCAGAAGTTTTCGAAAACTATCAGACATCACTGGATATGTTGGCAACTTCGGAGGTAGGAGTATCATTGACAATCGATGACGATCGTAACCTTCAGGCCATTGTAGATGATCTCAAAAAATATGGAACTGTATCTGTAGATCCTGATATGGTAATTGTATCAGTGATCGGCGACTTGGAATCGCAAGACTCAGGAATATCGGTAGATATTATGGGGGCTATGAAAGAAATTCCGGTGAGGATGTTGTCTTACGGAGGAAGCAGATATAACTTTTCGTTCCTTATATATAAAAAAGATAAAGAGAGAACACTTCAAATATTAAATGATAAATTGTTTAATTAATTTTTCTAATTTCAAATGACAAAAGGAAATTTTCCTGTTGATAAACTGAAAGGTATAGAGACACCTTTTTACTATTACGATACAGACTTGTTGAAAAGAACACTGAAAATCGTAAAAGAAGAAACTAAAAAATATGGATTTATTCAACACTATGCCATAAAAGCAAACGCTAATCGCAGGATATTGGAATTGATTGCCTCAGAAGGCTTTGGTGCCGATTGCGTAAGCGGAAATGAAGTGAAGGCAGCAATAACAGCAGGATTTCCTGCGTCGAAGATTGTTTTTGCCGGTGTTGGGAAAACCGATAAAGAAATAAATTTGGCCTTAGACCTCAATATCTTCTGCTTTAATGTAGAGTCGATGCCTGAGCTCGTTGTTTTAAATGAGTTGGCAGCCAAGAAAGGTAAAACAGCGCAAGTAGCTCTTCGTATCAATCCGAATGTAGATGCGCACACTCACGAATATATCACTACTGGGCTAAATGAAAATAAGTTTGGATTCAGTATGGCTCACCTTGATAATGCAATTGAGGTACTCAAGTCGTTGAAGAATCTTAAGCTTATCGGAATTCACTTTCATATAGGTTCACAAATCGAAGATGTGCATACATTCGACCCTTTGTGTGAGCGTATAAACGAACTACAGGACTTGTTTGAAGCTAAAGGGATGAAGCTTGAAAATATAAATGTCGGCGGAGGTTTTGGTATAGACTATGAAGATCCCGATGCAAATCCGATTTCTGATTTTCAACGCTACTTTGAGTTATTTCATAAAGGACTAAAGTTGAGAGACGGCCAAGTTGTTCACTTCGAATTGGGAAGAGCCATTGTTGCTCAGTGCGGTTCGTTGGTGACCAAAGTTACTTATGTAAAACACGGCGAAAGCAAAACCTTTGTTATCGTAGATGCAGGTATGACAGACCTTATACGTCCGGCTCTTTATCAGGCTTATCATAAGGTGGAAAATATATCTTCCGATTTACCTATACATAAGTATGACGTTGTAGGGCCTATTTGCGAATCATCGGATGTGTTTGTAAAAGACTACGAACTGAACGAGTCTAAAAGAGGAGATTTGTTGGTGTTACGTTCTGCCGGAGCATACGGTGAAATAATGGCATCTCAATACAATTGCAGAGATATCCCTAAATCTTATTTCTCTGATAAAATTTAATAATGTACGTTATCATATAATGTTTCAAGGGTCGTACTACGGTATGACTCTTGTATCGTTTAAAGGCCTTTCATAATACACACTATAGGAATGACTGAAATACTATCATCTTTCGAATTTAATCTGACTGAGATTGTTGGGTTCTCTGTCTTTGTTCTTTTATTTATAATACAGTTATTTTATTACTTTCTGTATTATAGAAAGCCATATAGAAGGGCTGTAAAAGATGCTGAGGATACAGGTAAAGCAACTCAGCTTATGCAGAAAGTATCGGTCATTATTGTCTCCGAGAATGAGGTAGATAGTTTGTCGGAGAACTTACCAGTTGTACTAGAACAAGAATTTTTTGATTATGAGGTGATTGTGGTCAATAACGGATCTACCGATGAAAGTGATGTGTTGTTAAGATCATTAGAGCTGCGTTATCCTAATTTATACCATACCTATCTTCCTTATTCGAATGATAAAAAGATGGATAGGCGTAAATTGGCTTTGACGATAGGTGTTAAAGCCGCAACGGGAGATATTCTGCTTTTTACCGAGCCTTATTGTAAGCCTGTATCCAAGAACTGGATTTCTTCGATGGTCAATGAATTGTCTTCCGATAAAGATGTTGTGTTGGGGTATTCGTGCTTCAAAGAGAACAAGAAGTTCTTCAATCGTTTAGCTCGATTCGATAACTTACTATTTAGTATGCAGTGTATATGTTCTGTCTTGAATAAAAAACCATATATAGGCAATTATCGCAATCTTCTTTTTCGTAAGCATTTATTCTTTGATCATAAAGGATATGCTTCACTATTGAACATAGAGAGTGGGGAAGACCTCTTTATAAGCCGTATTATGGACGACTCAAATACATCTGTTTCTCTAGTGCAAGATAGCTTTATGGAAACAGATATAGAAGGCTTATCTCTGTGGCGACAAATAAAAAGATCGTTCTGCTCTATACGTCCATATCTGAATAAGCGAGTGACGGCATTGTTTTCGCTTGAAGCAATTACCCGTAGTGCTTTTTATTTATTGTTTATTGCCTTAGTGGTATATAGTATATTTTTTAGCCAGTGGGCTTTGCTCGGACTTTCTGTTTTCTTGTTCTTGCTAAGATTAACGACTCAATTGATTATCCTGAACAAATCTTCTCAATACTTTTTCTCGGGGAAATTCTATTTTTCTCTTCCGCTTCTGGATATAATTCAGCCTTTGTATAATATGCGCTTCAGAGGTAGACGATTCAAATAGTATCGTAAAGATGTTAATTTGATATTTTTGCTTTTAATCGGGAGAAAGGCTTGTTTATCTTTTCTTCCCATATAAGCCAGAGGATAAATATAACACCATCATAATATATCCATGTGAATATATCGCGGTGGAACACATTGAACCAGTCTTTGTAGAACTGGTAATAATTTTCTCTCGTGTTACTCCATGTACGGTTATTGTACCATTCGTTTACTGATATAAACCACTCGGGAAATGGATCTTTTATAATATAGAAGATAAAAATAAGGCGGAGGATATTTACAATCAAAAGAATAAGCAATGCCATGGGCAAATACCACAATTTCTTCTTTATCGGCCCGAAGTAAAATGTGAGAATAAATGTGAACATGAATAGCTGTTTCAGGCCCGTACAGCCCCAAACTATATCGATGGGTATAGAGCCTTCAAACTGAAGTACAGTGCCATTGATGAAAAAATTATGATTGCCTAAAACATCATGAATCAACCAGAAAATTGTTTCGGCAGTCCATAAACAAAAACCTTCGGTGTATCGAGTGAGGTCTTTACCCAATACCAATAGTATTTTTTCATCATCTCCTATATGGACAAAAAGCTTCCATATGAATTCGAATATCAGGAAAAGTGCCAAGAACCAGATGATGTCCTTAAACGGTTCTAGTTTTTGATAATACTTATTGTTTATGAAGTTTTTATCTCGTATTCTCATTATTTTTCAAGTCACTCACAAAGGTATCAAAATAAGGATAATTAACCTTTTTAAGGCAAAAAAAATATGACATTTTATTTAAAAACTCGCTTAACTAAGTTTTTTTAATTTACTTTGCACAAATTTGATTAAGATCTGAAGAGACTTTGTGACTGGATTATAGAATTATGGCATATACTATATTTATATTTTAACTTTCATAGTATATTTTCTTTCGAACCATAAAAAATCCAAGATAATTTATCCTCTATAAATAATAAAGTGTTCGTTTTTTTGTTATAGAATGGTGAATTATAGTTTGACAAGAACAGATGTAATTTTCATCGGGATATAATACTCCCGATAGAGTAAAGATAAATTGTATATTATATTTTATAATGTTGAAGAGAAAAGTACTTCTTTTATTTGCCGTTTCGGCTATTATGGTATGCTCAATAGAGGCACAAACAAATTCCCCTTACAGTAGGTATGGTTATGGAGTTCTGAGAGATCAGTATGTAGGTGCGTCTAAAGCGATGGGAGGCATCGGATATGGTTTGCGTAATAGTCAAAGTGCGAACCCTCTCAATCCGGCTTCGTATTCGAGAGTAGACTCTCTTACATTTTTATTTGATATGGGAGTGTCATTTAATAAGGGTAAGCTTAGTGACGGCACAAATTCAGATTCTCATTACAGCGGAGGATTGGATTATATCACAATCTTAGTACCACTCAAAAAGGGACTTGGTATGAGTTTTGGAGTTATTCCTTTTTCTTCTGTAGGATATAAATTCGGATCAACAGAGACTGCAAGCGGTGGTACTACTGTAACTTATACAAAATCGTTCACCGGATCGGGCGGCCTAAGCCAGGTTTATGGAGGACTAGGTTACTCTACTCCATTGAAAGGATTCTCTGTAGGAGCAAATGCGTCTTTTCTTTTTGGTACGATGAACCATACAAGAAGTCTTCCTTCGGTAGGTTCTAGTGGTACAAATAGTTATACTTCCACCGATTATACCGAACTGTCTATAAAGTCCGCTAAATTTGATATTGGTGTTCAATATGAATTCCCTGTTTCGAAGAAAGATGTCTTTACAGTCGGTGCTGTATATTCTCCTAAGATAAACTCAAAAGCAGATTATACAAATTATCATTATGAACTGAATGTAGCAGGAGGTATTGCCAGCGGTGACACCATTACTCAGAATGGAATCAGTGCAGGTCTTCCTGAAACATATGGAGCCGGATTTACTTGGAAACGTAACGAAAGGCTTGTTGTGGGAGCTGATATTACCTACCAGAAATGGGATGGAGTGAAATACTCTTCACTCATGGGAGATGAACTGTCCGACAGTGAACGTTTCAATAATAGATGGAGGTACAATGTAGGTGCCGAATATATGATTGATCCGTATGACAGAAGTTTCTTCAAAAAAATAAAATTCAGAGGAGGGCTTAACTATAGTAATTCTTATTTGAATGTAACCGAAGCCTCTACGAAAAAGGTAGAAGGATATAAAGAATATGGTGCAACCCTTGGATTTGGTTTCCCGATAAGGGATAATCTGGGAGGAAGGGTTTCATATATTAATTTAAACTTCGAATATAAGAAGATTAAGCCACAGATTAAAACCATGATTGCCGAAGAATATTTTGGAGTTTCTCTAAATGTGAATATTAATGAGTTCTGGTTCTTCCGTAAGAAAATTGACTAACAAAATATAACTCTATATTCAGCCTCAATAATACATTGGGGCTACTTGTTTTTTAAATGCAACAGTTAAAGACACGACAGAATCTATCGGTTGTAACAGTATTTTTATCTGTTATGGCTTTCTTTTTTATATCCTGTAAAGAAGAAGTAAAGAGTACTGTCGACCTCCATTATGATGCTGATAAGGTTCCCTCTTTGAATACGGATAGTGTAACCATGCTAATATCCGATTCGGGGCTCATACGATATAAAGTGATTGCTAAAACATGGGAAATATTCGACAGGGCGAAAGACCCCCACTGGTTTTTCCCTGACGGCCTTTATGTTGAGCAATTCGATACTATCTTTAGCATAGTTGCTACTGTAAAGGCTGATACAGCTTGGAACTTTACAAGTAAAAAGCTATGGCAACTGAAAGGACATGTTGTGATACGTAATAAGTTAGGAGAGACTTTTAAGAGCGAAGAATTATTTTGGGATCAGCGTCAGCAGAAAGTGTATTCAAAGAAATATGTAGAAGTTTTCAGACCTGATAAAATGACTTTGCACGGTATGGGTGGGTTTGAGGCAAATCAACAAATGACAGAATATCGATTCTGGAATGTGAAAGACTCACCAATAACATACAATGAAGATCAAGAAGCGAATGCAGATGATCAAAACAATGAGGAAAAGAAAGAATAGTTATTCAATTATGAATGAAATTCAATCTCAATTTATTATCTTCGTGCGCAAAAAGTTATAAATTGTAAATAAAATAACTAATAATATAAAATAATAATTTATTTAAATGGCTGCTTTACAGAAAATTAGAAGCAAATCGAGTCTCTTGATCGGAGTTATCGCTCTCGGACTATTGGCATTCGTCCTCCCTTGGAGCGAAATATCTTCTTTTATAAACAAAAGTAAGGATAAAGCATTCACTGTAGATGGTGAAGTTGTTACAACTAAGCAGTATGCAGATAGGATTGCGCAGTGGGAACATTTTCAGAAAATAATGTCTGGACAGAACTCATTGGACGAAAATGCTACTTTGCAAATTCGCGAAATGGTTTACCAACAAATGGTGAAAGAGATTATTCTCGACAAGCAGGCTGCTCAACTTGGCTTAAATGTGACCAAAGAAGAATTGAATGATATGGTTACAGGGCCTAACGTAGCTCCGATACTACATCAGATACCATTCTTCGTTAATCCTCAAACAGGTAAATTCGAAAGAGCGGCTTTAAATCAGTTCATACAAACTATCTCTCAGGATGATACTAATTTGCCTGAGAATCAAAGAGCTGAAATACAGGCAAGGAGAGAAATCTGGACATTTATCCAGAATATGATGAAATATCAACGTCTCGAAGAAAAATATTCAGCTATAGTTGCAGGTATTGTGATTCCTACAGCCACAGAAGCTAAATCGGCTTTTGATGACTCTAAGACACAAGCCAGCATCTCGTATGTTGTACAAAAATATACTTCTATCGCAGACTCTTTAGTTGCTAAGGATGTAACAGATAAGGATATTAAAGCGTTATACGATCAACGTAAAAACAACTTTAAGCTTGAATCTGAATTACGTAAGATCTCTTACTTTGTAAAAGATGTTGTTCCGAGTGATGAAGATTATGCTGCTGTAGAAAAAGAAATCAATGCTATTCATGATAAATTTGTAGCAACAGATAATCCTGGATTACTTGTTAATGAATATTCAAACAATCAGTATGTAGATGCATTTATCTCGGTAAATACTTTACCTGCAGATATGAAAGAATTTGCTCAAACAGCTACAATTGGTCAAGTAAACGGACCTGAACGTAACGAGCAATCATATATAATGTATAAGCTGGTTGACAGAACTTCTGCTGCCGACTCTGTCAAACTACAGATGATTCCATTACCTCAGGGCTTGGAGCAGGCTACTGCAACTCATATTTCAGATAGTTTGCTAAATGTAATTAAAGGAGGTAAAGATTTTTCTGCTCTAGCAAATGAGTTGATGCCGGGATCAAATGGCGGTAATATTGGCTGGGCTACAGAAATGGCTTTGGCTAGTGCCGGTGGAGATTTGATCAAAAAATGCTTCGGAGCAGCTAAAGGCGATGTTTTTAATGTGTCAATAAATGGTCAGACACAAATCGTACGTGTTGAAGATAAAACCAATCCTGTTGCAAAAGTTAAGATTGCACTTATACAAATGCCGGTGATTGTTAGTGATAAGACTCAAAACTCGGTAGATAACGAGTTGAACCAATTTGTTGCTGAAAACGGAAATGTTCAGAATTTCGATAATGCTGCATTAACTAAAGGGTATAATATTATATCAAATGCAGTTGTTTCTCCGTCTGATATGTTATTGGGGCAGGTCGCAGGTTCTCGTCAAGTTATATCTTGGGCTTTCAATAATAAAGTTGGGTCTGTGAAGAAATTTGATAATCTTACAAACAAGAGAATAATTGCTGTAGTTAAGAATGAAATAAGCGGTGATTATATGCCGGTATCAGAAGTTTCAGCAATGTTGAAAGCTGAATTGATTAATGATAAAAAGGCAGAAAAAATAATTGCTGATCTGAAAGCTAAAAACTTGACTTCTCTCGATGGATATGCTCAAGCTATAGCAGGTAGAGTTGATACTGTAAACTTTGTTACTTTCCAAACGAATAATATCTCGGGTGTTGGTTACGAGCCGTTGTTGAACGTATATGCAAAACATGGGCAAGTAAACAAGCTGGAAGCTCCTAAGAAAGGTAAATCGGGAGTGTACGTGATAGATGTAACAAGTAAGACTGAAAATACAGCGACATTCGACCCGGCACAGTCAAAACAAATGATACGTCAAAGCAACATGTATCAATTGATGTCTCAGGCAATGTTGGTTCTGAAAGAGAAAATGAATGTAAAAGACAACAGGGTTGCATTCTGGTAATTATTAAAACTTAAATTATAAAAAATCCCTTATAGTTATAACTATAGGGGATTTTGTGTTTTTATCTAATTATTATATGACAAAAAAAGAACGATACGAACGTGTGATAGACTGGTTTGATAAAAATATGCCGGTTGTGGATACCGAACTCCACTACGATAGCCCATTTCATCTTTTGATTGCAGTAATACTATCTGCTCAATGCACCGACAAGAGGGTTAATATGGTTACTCCTGCGCTTTTTGAAGCATTTCCAACCCCCGAGGTTTTGGCAGTATCTTCTCCGGATGATGTTTATGAATATATCAAAAGCATTTCATACCCCAATAACAAGGCGAAGAATCTTGTTGGGATGGCAAAGAAGGTTATGGCTGATTTTAACGGCCAAATTCCCGATACTTTGGAGGAGTTGGAGTCAATACCCGGGGTTGGGCGCAAAACTGCCAATGTAATGCTTATAGTCGCTTTTGATAAGCCGGCTATGCCTGTTGATACGCATGTGTTCAGAGTGTCTAATAGGATAGGATTGACTGATAATTCAAAAAATCCGGCTCAAACAGAACGGGAATTGATAAAATATATCCCTTCTCGATATTTATCGAAAGCACATCATTGGCTGATATTACATGGCAGATATGTATGCTTGGCTCGTAAGCCAAAATGTGAAGAATGTGGATTGACGCCATTTTGCAAATACTTCACAAAAAAATAAATTTTGATTAAGTTATTTTGTTT
>NZ_DLIY01000022.1:0-86131 GCF_002483985.1 Dysgonomonas sp. UBA7630 | reverse complement strand
TTTTTAGATAAATTGATAAAACTTCTTGAGGAAAGAATGGATGGACTAGATAATAAATAATTAGGTATATAAACTTTCAGTAAAATATACTTGTCAAGAGATTTGGATTAGATAAATAATACCTATATTTGACGTAAGAAGTTAGGCTTACAGAGGTCTGCCAAAACAAGACAAAAGGACATTGTTTTAATCGTTACGAATTCGTCACGAATGTGCCTCTTGAAAACTTTAAACGATTGATTATTATATCTATTACGAGATAAAAAAGCGTTCTCAGCGGGATCACTTAACAAAAAGCCTTTCAAAAATGAAAGGCTTTTTTCATTTTTGCCCTGTATCCCACATTATCACTAAGAATTGTATTTACAAATTCATTAATTTTCGTAGTTTGATATTTGTGTCTTGAATAATTTTATAAATAAAGTTATACATTTATAAATAAATGTTAAATTTGAGATGTTGTATACATTCTAAGTTTTTAATTATTTCTCATAATGAAGAAAATCTTTATTAGTCATTCTACTTTAGATAAAGAGCTTGTGGATATCTTTATTGATAAAATATTAGTGTTAGGCATGAATTTAGAAGTTAAAGATATAGTATGCACATCTCGAGAAGACACAGGGGTCAAATCAGGAGAAGATATTAGAGACTTCATAAAAGAATATATTACAAATTGTAATTATGTTTTGTTTATGATATCTGAGAATTATAAGAAAAGCGAAATATGTCTTAATGAAATGGGTGCAGCTTGGGCTACAAATAGGAATGTTAAGCCAATAGTTTTTCCAAATATTGGTTTTGAGTCTATTGGTTGGCTCTATAACATTAAAAGGGGTATAAAGTTAGATGATTCTGCTGCATTGGATTCTTTATACGAAGAGATTAGTGAAATATGCGAAACAAAATCAAGAGTATCAACATGGAATAAACAGAAAACTGAATTTATTGATTTTTTAAGTAAAAAATATAATCAAGAAACTTTAGAAACATCTTTAGTTATTTATGAAGAAGAAAAAACTGAAGAAGAATTAGATTTACTAGATTGTCGTGAAAAATTTGATGATAATATAGCAATCTGTCTGAGATCATTAGAAACAATCACTTCTTCCTTAGAACGAAATACAGAGTTTACAAATAAAACAACTAAAATGTTGAATAATATACAAGAAAATAAAAACATGTCATTCTCTCAAGTACGTCCTATTTTATTAAAGTTAGCCTATGAAAATAATATACTAGGAGATGTTTGCGAGCAGGAGTCTCCTATTATAGAAGACTCTTTTTCCAAAGCAATCGAGTTTAGCATAAAAATGAGAGAATTAGCTCAACTTGAAGATGAAGATATTGAACCTGAAAGAGAGTCTATAAAGTCTCTAATTGAGGCAATGGAAGATTTTCTTGATGCAACAAGAAGTTGTAAAGAAACAATGCTTAATGATGAAAGTAAATTAGATAAAACTCATACAAAATCGAAGAAAAGATTAATTGAATGTTTTACAGGACTAAGTGATGTTTTAGAAAAAAAAATTGATAAAGCCAATGAATTATTAATCTATACATAATAATTTATTTTTGCTCTATAATATCTTGTCTCAATGTACTAGCCCTTTTCAAATATCTCAATTGTCATTTAAAGTATAATCAACATCCGTATTTTCTCATCATAAACTATAGTATCCTTCCCAAACATCAAAGGTTAATATAATACAGAAGTCTCAGGACTGTAAAAAAATAAAAATAGCTCTTTAGTAAGACCAAAAAATGATGTATCTTTGTGCGCATTAAATAAACATCCCTTACTTATCTATATTTATGCACGAAAAAATCATTATTCTTGATTTCGGGTCACAAACCACCCAACTTATTGGTCGCAGAGTAAGAGAACTCAATACGTACTGCGAGATAGTGCCTTACAATAAATTTCCATTCGGAGATGAAACAGTAAAAGGAGTTATTCTTTCGGGAAGTCCATTTTCGGTAAACGACTCTGATGCGTTTAAACCTGAACTTAGTGAAATAAGAAAAGACTATCCTGTTCTGGGTATTTGTTACGGAGCACAATATTTGGCTTATACATCGGGCGGAAAAGTAGAGAAAAGCGACTCTCGCGAATACGGGAGAGCTCATCTTGCGAAAATAGACTCTTCGGAGCCTCTCTTTGATGGAATACAAGCAGGTACTCAGGTCTGGATGTCGCATGGTGATACAATAACATCTCTTCCTCACGATTTTAAAACTATAGCCAGTACAGGTGATGTAGAGGCTGCAGCATACAAAATAGATGGAGAGCCTACATGGGCTGTGCAATTCCATCCCGAAGTTTTTCATACAACAGATGGTACACGTTTGTTGAGTAATTTCTTGAATATATGTAAGATGAAGCGCGACTGGTCGCCTGCTTCTTTTATCGATACGNNATAAGGTGATTCTTGCACTCTCGGGAGGCGTAGATTCGTCAGTAACGGCAGTATTATTGAATAAGGCAATCGGTAAAAACCTTACGTGTGTGTTTGTTGATCATGGCTTGCTTCGTAAGAATGAATTCGAAAACGTTTTGAAAGATTATGAGCATCTTGGCCTTAATGTGATAGGCGTTAATGCTAAAGATCGTTTCTATAAAGCTCTTGCTGGGGTTACTGACCCTGAGCAAAAGCGTAAGATAATAGGTAAAGGCTTTATTGATGTTTTTGATGAAGAAGCGCATAAGTTGACTGACATAAAATGGTTGGGACAGGGTACTATTTATCCTGACATTATAGAATCTTTGTCGATAACAGGAACAGTAATCAAATCGCATCATAATGTTGGTGGCTTACCTGAAAAGATGCACTTGAAGTTGGTAGAACCTCTTCGCCTGTTATTTAAAGATGAAGTACGTCGTGTCGGTCTTGAACTTGGCATGAAAGAAAATCTTATCAAGCGTCATCCGTTCCCGGGCCCGGGTCTTGGAATTCGTATCCTTGGCGATATTACTCCCGAAAAGGTCGAGATTGCTCAGAATGCTGATGATATTTATATTTCTATGTTGCGTGAATGGGGGTTGTACGATAAAGTATGGCAGGCAGGAGCAATATTGTTGCCAATCCGTTCGGTAGGAGTAATGGGCGATGAACGTACCTATGAGAATACAGTCGCTTTACGCGCCGTAACATCTACAGATGCTATGACTGCCGACTGGGCACACTTGCCTTATGAGTTTTTAGCTAAAGTCTCTAACGAGATTATCAATAAGGTGAAAGGAGTGAATCGTGTCGTTTATGATATATCGTCAAAACCACCGGCAACTATCGAGTGGGAATAAGATATTGACGAAAATATAAAAAAGGACTTCAATTTGAAGTCCTTTTTTTATGTCCTATACGAGAGTCTTTTACTTCTTTTCTAACAAAACTTTGTCTATAGCTTCTTTTAGGGCGTTTTTAGGGAGAGCACCTTGTGCCATTTGTGGGGTTCCATTCATCGGGACGAACAACAGGCTTGGAATACTTCTGATTCCAAATAGAGCGGATAACTCAAGCTCTGCTTCCGTATCTATTTTGTAAATATATATTTCTCCATCATATTCTTTTGCTAACTCCTCCAAAACAGGAGCTACAGCCTTACATGGCCCACACCAGTCTGCATAAAAGTCAATTAAGGCGGGTTTGTCTCCCAAGTATTTCCATTCGTTCGGATTGGCTTCGTAATTAGCCACTTTCTTTAAGAAATCTATTTTGTTTAAATGTATTGTTTTCACTTTGTTTTCTGTTTTAGTAGGTTCCTCTGTCTTGCTACTGCTGGTTTGAGCATAAGTTGTAAGCGAGATTCCTGCGATCAATACTAGTAATAATAATCTCATTCTATTTATATTATTTTTCTTTGTTTATCTCTTTCGATCCGGCATATTGCTGATTATTATCTATCTGGCAATATCCTGTTATGCAGCAGGAAGTATTTGCTGCTACGATAAAGATACCTAAAATAAATTGCAAAAAACGAGTAGCAATCCACTTCTTTGTATACCGTCTCATCATTTTTTCTTTTTCTAAAAACAGCTACAAATATAATATATATTTTCCTTTAGAATATATTTCTATGGTTAAATAAAATGAATGATGATATGCAGAACTTGATAGCGATTAAACCGTAAGAGGATTTAGAGAGATAAAAACAAATAAGTTTTAACTCCGTTTTTCGAAGCCAAAATAAAGATTCATCACACTTTCATTTATTTTTTTCTATCTTTGTTTTCTTATAATTGATTCATAAAAACATCTAAACTATATAAATACTGTGTCAAAAAAGGTAGCTGAAACCCCACTGATGAAACAATATTTTGAGATCAAGAGCAAGCATCCTGATGCTATATTATTGTTCAGAGTAGGAGACTTTTACGAAACATTTTCGGATGACGCTATCGATGCTGCCGAGATCTTGGGAATCACGCTTACGCGTAGAGGAAACGGTACTGCTCAGTTTGTAGAATTGGCAGGATTTCCACACCATGCATTGGATACATATTTGCCAAAGTTGGTACGTGCCGGAAGGCGTGTCGCTATTTGTGACCAATTGGAAGACCCTAAGCAAACGAAGACCCTCGTAAAGAGAGGTATTACCGAGCTTGTTACCCCCGGGGTATCAATCAATGATAATATACTAAATCATAAAGAGAATAATTTCCTTTGTGCCATTCACTTTGCAAAGAACACCTGTGGAGTTTCTTTTTTGGATATTTCTACCGGAGAATTTCTGGTTGCAGAGGGTACAAAAGAATATATAGATAAACTACTTACAAACTTTTCTCCTAAAGAGGTGCTCTTAGAGAGAAGTAAGAAAAAAATGTTTGAAGAGTCGTTTGGCTCTCGTTTTTTTATTTTCGAGCTCGACGATTGGGTGTTTACCGAAGATACAGCAAAAGGTCGCCTTTTGAAGCATTTCGAAACCCGCAATCTGAAAGGGTTTGGTGTGGAGCATCTGACAAACGGAGTTATTGCTGCAGGGACAATTCTTCATTATCTGGATGTTACTCAACATACTCAGATAGGGCATATAACATCTCTCTCTCGTATAGAGGAGGATAAATATGTACGTTTAGATAAGTTTACAGTGCGTAGCCTTGAGATTATCTCAACGATGAACGAAGGAGGCAAAAGCCTGTTAGACATCTTGGATAAGACAGTCTCACCAATGGGTGCACGTATGCTTCGCCGCTGGCTTGTATTCCCGCTCAAAGATGTAAAACCTATCAATAGCCGCTTGTCGGTTGTAGAATACTTCTTTAAGGATATAGAACTGAAAACTTTGCTCGAAGAACAGCTTGCGTTGATCGGAGACCTGGAGCGGATTATTTCAAAGGTTGCCGTAAACAGAGTTTCTCCGCGCGAAATCGTTCAACTCAAGGTGGCATTGAAAGCAATAGAACCGATACGAAATGCATTTTTGGCTTCGGACGAGCCAAGCCTGAGAGAAATAGGAGAAAGGCTCAACCCTTGTCCGGTGATACATGATCGTATCGAAAAAGAAGTGCAACCCGATCCCCCTTCTCTGATTAATAAAGGAAATATAATAAGAAAAGGAGTAAACCCGGAACTGGACGAGCTTCGAGATATAGCCTATTCAGGAAAAGATTATTTATTAAAGATACAGCAACGAGAAACTGAAGCTACAGGTATATCATCTCTCAAGATCAGTTTTAATAACGTATTTGGCTACTATATTGAAGTCAGAAATACTCATAAAGATAAAGTCCCTGAAGGCTGGATACGCAAGCAAACATTGGTAAATGCGGAGCGTTACATTACTCAGGAGCTGAAAGAATATGAAGAAAAGATACTGGGTGCTGAAGAAAAAATTCAGGTTTTGGAGTCTAATCTATTCAATGAACTTGTTCTTAGTATTGTAGAGTATATACCGGCAATACAGGCAAATGCAAGTCTTATTGCTCAGACTGATTGTTTACTTTCTTTTTCCAAAGTTGCAAAAGAGAATAAATATATCCGTCCCGAGATAAATGACACGGATGTTTTGAAGATAAAGAATGGTCGACATCCTGTAATAGAGAAGCAGTTACCGCTTGGGGAAAGTTATATTGCCAATGATGTATCTTTGGATAGTAACAAGCAGCAGATAATAATTATTACCGGGCCCAATATGGCCGGTAAATCGGCATTGCTTCGTCAAACTGCACTCATTACACTGATGGCACAGGCCGGAAGTTTTGTCCCTGCCGAATCGGCTCAAATAGGATTGGTGGATAAAATCTTCACTCGTGTAGGAGCTTCTGATAACATATCGGTAGGTGAGTCTACGTTTATGGTAGAGATGAATGAAGCCTCTGATATTTTGAATAACTTATCACCTAAAAGTCTTGTTTTGTTTGATGAATTGGGGCGTGGAACAAGCACCTATGACGGTATTTCTATCGCATGGGCTATTGTAGAGTACATTCACGAACATCCTAAGGCAAGAGCGAAAACCTTGTTTGCAACGCACTATCATGAGCTGAACGAGATGGAAAAATCCTTTAAGCGGATAAAGAACTTCAATGTTTCGGTTAAAGAAATAGCTAATAAAGTTATATTCCTTCGTAAACTTGTTCCCGGAGGAAGTGAACATAGTTTTGGTATACATGTAGCTAAGATGGCGGGAATGCCTCAAAGCATTGTTAAGAGGGCGAATTCTATATTAAAGCAATTGGAATCGGATAATCGTAAACAAGGTATATCCAAACCGATTAAAGATATTAAAGAAAATAGAGAAGGATATCAGCTAAGCTTTTTCCAACTTGATGACCCTGTTCTCAGTCAGGTAAGAGACGAAATTAAATCATTAGATGTAAACAATCTGACACCAATGGAGGCTCTAAACAAGCTGAATGAGATAAAAAAAATAGTATCCGGTAAATAGGAGTGGATAGACTTTACATACGTGTAACTTTATAAAATAATAAGAAAACTTGCTCATCAAATTCATAAATAGAATCTGATAAATTCAAACTATTGCAAAACTGTACTTTAGGTAGTTTTTCTTTCAATAAAAAAACTATATTCGTCAAGTTTTTTTGTTTCTTTGTGTTTTAGAATAAATTAAATAACAGCTATTTCTGTAAAATAATGAATCGCAAAAAGATATTGGTCACCGGTGGTGCGGGATTTATTGGTTCACATCTTTGTGAAAGACTTTTGAAAGATGGGAATGAAGTTTTATGCTTAGATAATTATTTTACAGGCTCAAAAGATAATATCATACATCTTTTAGATAATCCATATTTTGAATTAATCAGACATGATATAGTTCATCCTTTTCATGCAGATGTGGATGAGATATACAATTTGGCTTGTCCTGCTTCTCCTGTACATTATCAGTATAATGCGATAAAAACAATAAAAACGTCTGTAGTAGGAGCCATCAATATGCTTGGTTTGGCAAAACGCCTGAAGGCAAAGGTGCTTCAAGCTTCTACAAGTGAGGTGTATGGCGACCCCAATGTACACCCTCAGCCCGAATCTTATTGGGGAAATGTAAATCCGATAGGGATACGTTCTTGCTATGATGAAGGAAAGCGTTGTGCCGAAACCTTATTTATGGACTATCACCGTCAGAATGGAGTGAGGATAAAGATTGTACGTATATTTAATACTTACGGACCTCATATGAATCCCAATGATGGGAGGGTTGTATCTAATTTTATTGTGCAAGCACTCAAAGGAGAAGATATTACGATATATGGTGATGGGACTCAGACCAGAAGCTTTCAGTATGTAGATGACCTTGTTGAAGCGATGACCCGAATGATGGCGACCGACGACTCTTTTATTGGTCCTGTAAATACAGGAAATCCGGGAGAGTTTACAATGCTTGAACTTGCAACCCTCATTCTCGAACTTACAGGTTCAAAGTCGAAACTGATATTTATGCCTTTACCTAGTGATGATCCTAAACAGAGAAGACCCGATATAACTTTAGCAAAAGAAAAGCTAAGCTGGGAACCGAAGGTACAACTGAGGGATGGGTTGATTAAAACGATTGACTATTTTGACAAAATCTTAACATAATGTGTTATAATAATGAATGCAATTTACAAAACAACAAAACTATTAGCTGTAATGCTTCTGCTAGCAACAGCCGGAAATGCACAAGATAATGTAGCGATTGTAGGAGTAAGAGCCGGAATAAATCTTTCGGGACAAGATGGAGTGCCAAGAGGTGAGCTGGACAGTTATGCCAAAGTTGGCTTCAATATAGGCGTGACGGTAGATTTCAGATTATCAGATAAAATGTATTTGATAACGGGTATGGAATACACAGTAAAAGGTTCTAAAGGCAAAAAATATGTAGAGGCGACATCAGATGCTCCGGGTCACTATTTTATTAATAACGATAAGCCTGCTTATTTACAAGTACCGCTTCATGTAGGTTACCTCTGGCCTATAAACAGGGATTTTCGTCTGATGTTTCATGCGGGACCTTTTATGGCATATGGCTTAGGCGGTAAAACGCATTGGACATATGTCTATGACGATAAAGAATTTAGAAAAAAAGAAGACTTCTTCGGTATTGGTGTCGGAAAATTTGACTGGGGATTAGTNNTGTTAATGCCGAATACGACAGATATGTTTTGGCTGTAGGATACGATCGCGGATTGAGAAATTTTGCACCCGGATATAATGATGGAAAGGCCAGAACAAGAAATATGTATATTTCATTAGGATACTTATTTTAAACGCAAACAGGATTATGAAACTCAATAATCATTCTTGCCTATAACGAGCCGAGGAAAACTCATTAGGATTGATAGGAGTGCACCAGAAGGCGGATGTTACAAGCGGGATAAAGAAGATTCGGTAAATTGGATGAAGCTTTTCCAGGATAATCGTTTCTTCTCTTCTTTAATTTTTTCCCTATAAATAGAGATCTTCTTTTCATCCGAAAAGAATTCCAATACAGCTTCGGCAATGTCTGTATTGGTTGCAGTTGGTGCTACAACTCCAATTTGTGCATCTTTTACACTATTTCCTAGTTCTCCCACATTTGTCGCTATTATAGGGAGCTCCATCTGTATGGCAATCGCAGTAACCCCACTTTGTGTAGCAGACCGATAAGGTAATACTAAAACATCTGCTGCTGAGAAAAAAGTGGCGACCATACTATCCGGAATATATTGCTCGAATACTTTTATATTATCCTTTAATCGAGATTTCTCGATAAGTTTTTTATACTTTTCAAAATCGCCATAACTTTCTCCGGATATGATAAGTTGGAAGCTATCGTCAAGGTAGTCCATTGATTCTATAAGTAAGTCGAGACCTTTATATTCTCGGATGAGACCAAAAAATAAAAGATTCTTTTTGTCACTTCTTATTCCCAGTTTATCGCAAGCTAGCTCTTTTTCTATTGTTTCGCCATAATTATCATATATCGGATGCGGATGTAAAAATATATTTGCCCCTTTGCAAAGCGATAATACATCTTTCCTGACTGTTTCACTTAATACGATGAAAGCATCACATCTATTGAAAAATAGTTTTGTAAGAGGCTTATCTATAACTCGTTTTTCGTGAGGAATCGCATTATGTACAAGTGCCACTATTTTTATCTGCTTGTTTAGCATCAGGCAAACAGAGCTGTAGGCAGGCACCATAAATGACATCCAATAGGAGATAATCAGTATGTCAGGCTTGTATTTATTTATTTCCTTTGCTGTTTTTATATAGCTGAAAGGGTTTATGCTATTCAGCGTACGACAGCTTTCTATATCCGAATATTCATTGTCTGGGACATACTGGCTTTTTCCCGGGAATAGAAAATTAGGGTATAATGTTGTAAATGAAAATGCCTTCACCTCATTGTTTCCCGATAGCCCTCTGTAGAGCAATTCGCTAAATTGGGCAATTCCGCCTCTATAGGGAAAAAATGGTGAAAGGATCGCTATTTTCATGATTGTGTTTTATTCAGTTCTTGGTGAATGCGAGATACGACCATATCTTCCGAGATTCTCTCTAAACAAGCATAATCTTCTCGTTGGCAGGGTAGGTCTCCATATACCGAGCAGGGTCTACATTCAATATCTATTTGAATAGCATTGTCTAAGTCCTGATTGAAGCCATAAAATCCTAATGATGGATGTGTTGCACCCCAAATTGAGATTACAGGAACCTGAACAAGAGATGCCAGGTGCATATTTGCAGAATCCATTGAGAGCATTACATCCAGATATGATATAAGCATAAGCTCTCTTTCCAGATTTAATTTTCCCATTGTATTCACTGTATTTGGAAACATCTTAGCCCATTTAGACAAGACCCTATCTTCTTCTTTCCCTGCGCCGAACAGAAATATAGTAATATTGTCGTCTTTGGATAGTTTCTCAATCACTTTTTCCATTTTTTCCAGAGGGTATATTTTGCCCTTATGCTTAGAAAAAGGAGCAATTCCCACCCACTTGCCGGTTTTTTCGGTAGCTATAGACCTTAAGCTGGAAAAGTCTTTGGGTATAAACTGTAATACATTTGTAAAAATCATGGGAGCAGGAAATCCCAAATCGTCAAATACTTTTTGATATCGTTCGATAGTACTTTTTAAAGGGGGCTGTAGGTTTTTATGGGCAATCATTTCTCTTTTTTCTTTACGCCCTTTGTCTATATAAGCCATTTTGCGCCCTGTCATTTTCATAAAGAAACGGATGGCTTTAGATCTCAGAACATCATGTTCGTCGGCCACATGAGAAAAGCCAAGAGTTGCAACCCTCTTGATGATTCTAAACAGCCCTACTATGCCCTTGTGTCTGCCGGTAACGTCTACCGGAATCACATTAATGTTGAAGCCTAAGTTTTCGAATAGAGGGGCAAAAGCTTTTCGCGTCATTACCGAAAAACGGTCTTGAGGGTACTTTGCTGCAACAGAAAAAATGACAGGTACAAGAATTGCAACATCCCCAAACGAGGAAGTGCGGATTACTAATACTTTAGCCATAATTGCAAAATTAGTGTTAGGTTATTTTGATTCTTTTCCATATAAAACAGGATTAAGAGCAGGGTCATTATACATTTTCATTTGCTTGTATACCTTCATATACTTGTTTCCTGCTTCTATGTCCTCTAATAATTCTTCAATAGCTGTGGATAAATCTTCACGCTGGGCTAACAATATATCTAATTTTTTAGAAACCTGTTCGTGATGATTTGCATCCGAATCTTTTCTGTCTACCTCTTGCTGCATGTGATATATTTTGAGAGCAAGTATCGATAAACGGTCGATAGCCCATGCCGGGCTTTCTGTATTGATACGGGCATTTGGTTGTATCTTTATGTCTTTATATTTATCAAGGAAATAGCTGTCAATTAATTCAACCAAGTCAGTTCTTTCCTGGTTCGATTTATCTATTCTTCTTTTTATTTTTAGAGCTTCTGTTGGGTTTATTTCAGGGTCACGAATAATGTCTTCCAGATGCCATTGAACAGTATCAATCCAATTTTTGAGGTACAGGAAATACTCGATGGTTTTTTCTTCAAACGGGTTGTTTATTGGAGTATCAACATGATCTGCCTTATGGTAATCATTTATTACTTGCACAAAAATGGAATTACTTAATTCGGTAAAAGTCATGATCTAGATTTTTAGTATTACTTATTTATTAATTTATTTTTTACTCGCCCACGTTTCCCTATCCAAATTTCGGTAATTTATTGCTTCTGCCAAATGTTTTGAATGAATTTTTTCAGAATTATCCAGATCCGCAATGGTTCGAGACACTTTTAGTATGCGATCGTATGCTCTTGCTGATAAATTGAATCGATCCATTGCTGTTTTTAATAATTGCAATCCCTCGTTATCGGGTGAAGCATATTTAGCGAGCATTTTGGGTGTCATCTGAGCATTGCAGTAGATGCCTTCTTCATTCTCGAAGCGTTTACTTTGTTGTTCTCTAGCAACAATTACCCGCTCTCGAATAAGGTTGCTTGCTTCAGCAGGTGTTTTATCCGATATCTTTTCAAATGGAACTGGTACTATTTCTATATGAATATCTACCCGGTCGAGTAATGGCCCCGATATCTTATTCAGATACTTCTGCACTGCTCCATTGGGGCAAACGCATTCTTTTTCGGGATGATTGTAGTACCCGCATGGGCACGGATTCATCGAAGAAATCAGCATAAAGCTTGCAGGATACTCCACTGTAAACTTTGAGCGTGATATGGTTATTCTCCTATCTTCGAGCGGCTGTCTCATTACTTCGAGCACACTCCGGCTAAACTCGGGCAATTCGTCAAGAAATAATACTCCGTTGTGAGCCAGACTTATTTCTCCCGGCTGAGGATATGCCCCACCTCCAACCAGTGCTACATCAGAAATTGTATGATGCGGACTGCGGAACGGACGTTGAGCCATCAGTGCTGTTTCTGTGCCTATTTTTCCGGCTACGCTGTGTATCTTTGTTGTTTCAAGCGCTTCATGCAGGGTGAATGGAGGTAGGATGGAAGGCATTCGTTTAGCCATCATCGATTTCCCTGCACCGGGAGGACCGATCATAATGAGGTTATGACCTCCTGCTGCGGCAACTTCCAATGCTCGCTTTACGTTTTCTTGTCCTTTTACGTCCGAGAAGTCGAAATCGAATAATTGTTGGGCATTATAGAACTCGGTGCGAGTATCTACGATTGTTTTTTTCAGATCGTAATCTCCATTAAAGAAGTTTACTACCTCTTTGATGTTGTCTACACCGTATACCTCAAGGTTATTTACAACTGCTGCTTCCCGTGCATTCTTATTCGGCAGTATAATTCCTTTAAATCCCATTGTTCGAGCCATTATGGCTATCGGTAAAACACCTTTAATGGGGAGTATGCTGCCATCGAGAGAAAGTTCTCCCATTATTATGTATTCTTCAAGTTTGTTCGGCTTTACACTATCTGATGCCGCTAATATCCCTATAGCTAAAGGCAGATCGTAAGCTGTACCTTCCTTGCGTATGTCGGCAGGAGACATGTTTATGACGACTTGTTGTCTTGGAAATTTATATCCGTTTACTTGCAAGGCCGAAATGATTCGTTCATGGCTTTCCTTCACTGACGCATCAGGTAGTCCAACCAGCATGAACTTAATTCCCTTCGAGCAGTTAACTTCTATGGTGATAAGTGTAGCCTCTATTCCTTGAACAGCAGCTCCAAAAATTTTGACTAACATCTATTATATTGTATATAGTAGTAAAGTTGTACTTTTATTAGTACTACACAAATATAAGGAAAAAAAAGGAATCCTTAAGTGTTAACGACTATTTGCGAGAATCAACCAGCTCATCCATCTTTTTTATTAAAGCGGTAACGGGGAAATCTCTGTCGGTTATATTACCCGAAGGCGATATAAGTACATTGTATGGTATCTCGCGTATATAATAAGTATCGAATTCTTTTGCAGACCATCCGCCTTTTACGGGTATGATCGTCCATTTTACAGAATCAGTGAAACCCTTTGATATCGGTTCATCTTCTATATCTTTGATTATGGATATGAATTCGATATTCTTTTTCTGCTTCTTCAATTCGTTATAAACCTTTACGGCATCTTTTTTTTCTAACTTGCACACTTCACAAGTTGTAGAGGCAAATGTTAATAGCACATATTTCCCTTTAAAGTCGGACAACTGCACATTTTTTCCATTTACATCTTTCAGGTTGAAAACGGGTGCTATTGCTCCTACCGATGATCTTTTTACTTTATCTCTAAATTGTTTTAGATCGGCACTCAGTTGAAAGTCAACCGCTTTTCCTTTTAGTAAAGCAAGGTTTTCATCGAGGCGGGGAATAGATGATTCGTCTTTAAAAAATGTGTTGATTAACATCACGCTTGCTATCTTCTCTGGATTTGTTTTTATATAGTTAGCCGCAATGTTAGATAATTCGAAGTTTATATTCTTTAATTCTACTACGTAGTCTTTAACTTTGAGGGTATCATTGTTGTCTGAGTTTTTTCTGTCGGCAGCAATCAAGATGTCCGCCCGATTCTTTAATAACTCTTTATTTTGATTCTTAAATGTTGTGAGGTCATCATTCACATCACCGCCCTTCACGTTTATCAAGTCGGGGTATAATGCATCTCCTTTTAGTTCTACATCCCATCCTTTGTTTACAAGTATATAGGTGCTTTTTGTATTCTGGTTGAAATAAAGGGACATTTCTGTAAGTGTGTCAACTGCTCCTTTGAACGAAAATTCTCCTTTTGCATTTATCGGAATTGTATCTATAACAACAGAGTCGCCGACTTCATGAGACATTAGGAAATAATTCCCTGTAAGATTCTCCAGTTTTCCGGATATCTCATATTTCGATGTCGCTTTTTTGTCACAGGATATCATTACTGTAGCGCAAAGTGTGACGATTCCTATGTAGCGTAATGCATTATAGATAGACATTCTTCCTGATTTTGTTAAGTTATATATCTTCCCCTTGATATTTTGAACGTGTAAAGATACTATTTATTATTTAAACGTTTAAAAAAATAAAATTGTTCTAAAAAAAACTAATTTAAGCAAGGCTGATGAACTTGTTTCTTCCTGTTAAAATAGATTCGGACTGAAAAAGAGTCGTTTATATTCAGAATATTTGAACTTTAACCCTTGATCTTTTTCTTATTATTGTCTTTTCTTTTCCTTATCTGGTATACTATTATATGCTCTTTGTAAGAAACGAAAACATTTAAAATCATTATCTTTGCTCGTAAAAACAAATTGATATTGTATGAAATCATTCGGTTCTCTTTTTTTCCTTCTTATAAGCATATTGTTTCCTATGAAATCTTATAGTCAAGAAATTCCTTTATCTCTCGAAGACCTTATTCCGGGAGGTAAAACGTACAGCAAGTATCGTGCCGAAATGCCTCGCCGGATAAGTTGGGCTGGTGATAAACTTACCTACGTTAAGGAGGATTCTATTATGATAGCACCTAATACGGAAAAGGAAACAGCTCAGGTTTTACTTACAGTTAAGGATATTAATGCCAATAGTGGTTTGGGAGAAGGAGAGACTTTTAAGAGTTTAACTTACGTGCAGTTTGTTTCTGCAACGTCAAACAATTTGATGATCGTTTCTCCCGAAAAGATCTATTTGTATGATTTTGTAAATAAGAAGCTGTCAGGAACTTTTTCTTCTACAGAAAAAATGGAGAATCACGACTTGTCAGATAAAAGTAACAATTTGGCATACACCGTAGAGAATAATCTTTTCGTACAAACCCCTGACGGGAAAAAATATGATGTCACAAGCGATACTGACAAGGGTATTGTAAACGGACAATCTGTCCATAGAAATGAGTTTGGAATAAATAAAGGTACTTTTTGGTCTCCTAAAGGAAACCTCCTGGCTTTTTACCGTATGGACGAAACAATGGTGACAGATTATCCTTTGGTTGATGTTTCGACTCGTATTGCTCAACTGAAAAATATAAAATATCCGATGGCAGGAATGAAAAGCCATCATGTCACAGTCGGCGTTTTTAATCCCGCAACTCAGGAAACAGTATTCCTTAAAACAGGTACACCGAAAGAAAAATATCTGACAAATATATCTTGGAGTCCCGATGAAAAGAGTGTTTATATAGCAGAAGTAAACAGAGGTCAGGATACATGTGTGCTAAGAAGCTACGACGCTTTGACGGGAAAACTGCAGACGACATTATTTACAGAGACTCATCCGAAATATGTAGAACCAGAAAATCCTGTTCTGTTTTTGAAAAATGATCCGAATAAATTTATTTGGCAAAGTGAACGTGATGGGCACAATCATTTGTATCTGTACGATACTAGCGGGAAGTTACTTAAACAAATCACTACAGGAGATTGGGATGTCACTTCTGTACTCGGATTTGATGAAAAAGGAGAAGCTCTGTTTTTCGTGTCAACGGAAGAAAGCCCGATAGAAAGGCATATTTATAAGCTTATTCTGAAAACAGGGAAGAGAGAAAAACTGTCGAAAGAAGAAGGTGTGCATAATGCCATGCTGAGTGCTTCGGGAAAATACGTATGTGACATTTATACTTCACAAAATAATCCGGGTAAAGCAGGCGTTACGGAGACTAAAACAAATAAAACCTATATCTTTCATACAGCTAAGAATCCTTACAAGAATGTGGAGTTGCCTGAAATTACGTTAGGTTCGTTGAAAGCGAATGATAATAGTACCGATTTGTATTATCGCATTGTTAAGCCTCTAAACTTTGATCCGAACAAAAAATACCCTGTGATAGTTTATGTGTATGGAGGTCCGCATTCGCAATTGGTAGATAACTCATGGCTCGGTCAGGCTAGAGGTTGGGATCTGTATATGGCTGAAAAAGGATATATTATTTTTACAATCGATAACAGAGGTACAAGTTATAGAGGGATAGATTTTGAGAATATCACACATCGCAGACTTGGTGTTATAGAGACTCAGGATCAGATGACAGGTGTTGAATACTTGAAATCTTTGCCATACGTAGATACTGACAGGATAGGCGTTCATGGATGGAGTTTCGGTGGTTTTATGACTCTCAATCTGATGCTTCGCCATCCCGAGACTTTCAAGGTAGGTGTAGCGGGTGGACCTGTTACTGATTGGAAATATTACGAAGTGATGTACGGCGAACGATATATGGATAGTCCACAGGAAAATCCTGAAGGATATAAAGAAACAAGTATGGTAGCACGTGCGGGAGATCTGAAAGGACGCTTGATGCTTATACATGGAGACGAAGACCCGACAGTAGTGATGCAACAAAGCCTTCAATTCCTAAATTCTGCAATAAAGAAAGGAACGCATCCTGACTTCTTCATTTATCCGGGGCATGGTCATAATATGATAGGGCGTGATAGGGTGCATCTGCATGAACATATAACTCGCTATTTTGATGATTTCTTGAAATAACTGATGAGTAAATGACAATAATCAGAACTGATTCGTCCAATAAAGATTTTATCGAGCTTATACCATATCTCGATGCGGAACTAGATGTAATGGATAGGAAGGCTCATACGATATGCAGTCAGTATAACGGTGTGGAAGCTATAAAAAATGTCGTTCTTGCTTATTCGGAAGGAATAGTTGTCGGGTGCGGAGCAATCAAAAAATATTCGGAAGACACGATGGAAGTAAAACGAATGTTTGTAAGACCAGAATATCGTGGCAAAAGGATTGCTTCAAATGTCTTGAAAGAATTAGAAGCTTGGGCTTTAGAGTTGGGGTATTCAATCTGCATTCTCGAAACCAGTTGTAAACTTTCCGATGCGATAAGGCTTTATGAGAAAAGCGGCTATGTACAAATACCTAATTATGATCAATATGAAAATGTTGAGACTAGTCGATGTTTTTGCAAAAAGCTGAAATAAATATCTCGAATAGAAACTGACTCGAACAGATACATTTCTTTCTAATAATTATCTATTAATAGAAATGTGGACATGAGGGGAGTCTCTTGAAAAGTTATTTGTAATTTTGATAAAAAAGGTAACAAATGAAATCAACGGAAAAGATGTTACTTTTGTCACTTTTTAGTATTTAATAAATTTAGAATAAGGTACATGTACAAAATAAGCAAACAGTTCTCTTTTTCGGCCTCACATATTCTTGAGGGACTCCCTCAGGAGCATCCTTGTTCCCGATTACACGGACATAATTATGTTATTACCGTGCATTTGAAATCAAAGGAATTGAATCAAGTAGGCTTTATAAAAGATTATAGAGAACTAGACAGTGTAAAGAAATATATTGACGAGAAACTCGACCATAGGCACTTAAATGATGTTTTGTCCTTTAATCCTACGGCAGAAAATATTGCCCGATATCTGTATGATACATTTGTGGAGGATATCCCGGAGTTGTACGCTGTAGAAGTTTCTGAAACACCAAAAACAACCGCAATATATGAAGCTGATAGTAAATGAGATATTCTACTCCTTGCAGGGAGAAGGGGGACGTAGCGGAGAGGCTTCTATATTTATAAGGCTTACAAAGTGTAATCTGGCTTGCAGTTTTTGTGATACAGACTTCGCCGACGGCGATGTGATGACTATAGATGAAATACTGGAGGAGATAAAACAGTATCCTTGTAAGTGGATTATATGGACAGGTGGAGAACCGACTATCCAGCTTAAGGATGAATATCTTGCTGTTTTCAGGAAGCACGGCTATAAACAAGCAATAGAGACAAATGGTACGCGCCTTGTGCCATCGTTGATCGATTATATTACATGTAGTCCCAAGCAAGATTACGAAACGATAAAAAGCAGGATTCCTGTAGTAAACGAAATAAGAATTCCTGTTAAAGTCGGCGATACAATTCCGGATGCTTCTATTTTTCCAAAGGCGGACAATTATTTTTTAAGTCCGATTTTTGATGGAGACAAAATCAACTTGGAGAATGTAGACTATTGCGTAGAACAAATAAAGCTGAACTCACAGTGGAAGCTGAGCTTGCAAATTCATAAGCTTATACATATCGAATAATGGAGAAGTTTGAACTCGACATACTCGGTTGTGGATCGGCTACTCCAACTACTCTGCATAATCCTTCATCGCAGGTGTTGAACATAAGAGATAAGCTCTTTATGATAGACTGCGGGGAGGGGACACAGTTGCAGTTTAGGAGAAGCAAACTGCGTTTTGGGAGGCTTAATAGTATTTTTATATCCCATCTGNNCGTACGGGTGATATTACGATATATTCCGTAGCGGGACTGGAAGAAATTTTGCGACCCGAAATTGACTTTTTCTGTAAGGATAATCCCTTTCAGGTGAAGATAGAAACTTTCGACCCTAAAAAGAGTGAGCTAATATATGATGATCGTTCTGTTTCGGTGACTACAATTCCCCTGAAGCATCGTGTTCCATGTGCCGGATTTCTTTTTCGGGAGAAGCAAAAGGAAGCGCACTTGATTCCCGAGATGATAAAGTTTCATAATATCCCCATTCGGGAATTAGCTAATATAAAAAAGGGTGCTGATTTTATAACAGAAGAGGGTAAGGTTATTCCTAACTCGCATCTGACAATTCCTTCCGAGCCTGCACGTTCTTATGCTTATTGTTCAGATACAGCTTACAATGAAAAGATAGTGCCTATTATAGAGGGGGTTGACTTGCTTTATCATGAGGCTACCTTTGTAGACGAAGATGCTGCAAGAGCGAAGGCCACAGGGCACTCTACTGCTTCTCAGGCTGCACTGATAGCCAAGTTAGCAAATGTAAAAAAAATGATGATTGGTCATTTTTCGGCACGATACCCTGATAATCAGATTTTGCTGGATGAGGCAAGGGGAGTTTTTCCGAATACAATTCTTGCTAACGAAGGGCTACGTGAAAAATTGTAAAAACCTTGTTTTTTTTATTCTATTTTATTCTTTTATAAGCTTTAATATCTATATTTGTGTTTGTTAGGAGTATGATTAATGGCAGGAATTAGAAAAATATTATTCATTGCGTTGTTTGCGGGGCTCTCTTTATCAGCCAATTCGGCTAGGATGGAGTTTCCTTCAGACCCATTTCGTACTGCCGGTGAACAGCAAGATAATACGATGACTTTAGAGGTTGTGATCAATGGTATCTCTAAAGTAACAATGGAAAATATTCCAACGACCGGCTATCTTGAAGTTTATAGTATATTGGGTGTAAAGGTAAGAAGCATAAACCTTAGGACATATCTGGGTGTGTGCAATATCGAAATTCCTAAAGGCATATATATATTGAAAGCCGGAAAGGTTGCCCAAAAAGTAATAGTGAAATAAGTTTTGGCTTATTTTATTTATTTAGTGAAGGCAGTAAGATTTCTTACTGTTTTTTTATTTTAATCAAAAGATAAATAGGGTGTTAGCCTTTTTGTGTCAGCATCTGTAAATTCTTCGAGTAAAGACAATCTGTCCAAAGACTCTATTTTGCCTTTTCGCTCTCGTATATCTATAATGATTTTGGCTCGTTTGTATTTGATATATGGGTGTTTATTCAATTCTTCAAAAGAGGCTGTGTTGACTTTTATCTTTTTAGTATTGGGCGTGATTCTCAGATATGGTATAATTTTGTTGAATAAATCATCGTCCATTCCCCATACTTCCTTCAACTGATTCAGGCTGTTGTATCCACCCAATAGATTACGGTATTTTACTATCCTGTTGGAAAAAGCACTCCCTATGCCGGGTATCTTCTTTAGATCAGTAGTGTCGGAACTATTTATCTCTATTGTTTCACCGGTTTTTAACTTCTCCAGATGAATGTATTCAGTGTAATGTGTGCTGTCTTTCTGTATATGATATTCTTGTTGGTAGGAGGTTGTTGAATCCCTGTCTTTTAGTTTTTCTATAAATGCTTCAAATTCTCTTTCTGATTCGGGACAGATGGTTTTATCGTTCTCTTTCTGAATGGAAACGAGAATATATATTCCACCAGAGATAACGATAAGGATTAGTAATAATATGATTGCTATTCTATCTCCCTTATGGATATATAGATAATCCTTCCAGCTCATGTATTATTTACCGCTGAGGCTTTCTATCAGGGTATTTATGTTTGAGGTAAACAGGCTCACAGATATTGCCATTACGATAACTCCAAAGAATTTACGCAAAACATATACTCCTCCTAATCCCAGCAGCTTTTCTACTACCTTCAGATATCTAAGTACAAGAAATACGATTATCATGTTAAGAAATAGGGCAATAATTATATTCGATACGTCATAATCTGCACGCATGGATAGCAGTACTGTAAACGTTCCCGGACCGGCTATTAAAGGGAATACAATTGGGACAAGAGTCTTTGATCCTCCCGGTGCATCATTCTTAAATATTTCGACTCCAAATATCATTTCTATCGAGATGATAAATATGACCAATGCTCCTGCAACGGCAAAAGATGATACTTCTACATTGAACATGTTGAGTACCCATTTCCCCACAAATAAGAAAGCTGTCATTATTATAAAAGAATAGATCGCAGCCTGTAGCGGGTTTATGTCTCTGCCTTCTCCTTTGAAACCAAGAAATATAGGAATTGAACCGGATACGTCGATTAGTACGAAAAGCACAACAAATGCGCTCAGAATTTGCGTTATGTCAATATTAAAGTCCATAGTATTTGCTTTTTTAGGATTACACAAAGGTAAATAATTTTTGATGCATCAAAAAAGTTAAAGAGAAAATAGTATACAGGCTAAATATGTTTTATAATAAGCAATTAATAAAAAACTTTTGTAAGTTTGTAAAAATATAATATTTGTATGAATAACCACGGATTTGTAAGGGTGGCAGCAGCTTCTCCGGCTTTGAAAGTTGCAGACTGCGATTACAACACTGACGAAATCATAAAACTCATAAATAAGGCTGAAGAAGATAACATTTCGGCAATAGTTTTTCCTGAACTATCCATCACTGCATATACTTGCGGAGACCTCTTTCTACAAAGTTTGTTGCTTGAAGAAGCCTTGAAATCACTCAACCGTATTTGTGATGCTACTGGCAATCTGTCTATTGTGGCGTTGGTAGGTCTGCCTATAGCTGTATCCAATCGACTTTATAATATGGCGTTAGTCGTTAGTGGCGGACGAGTTATGGGGGCTGTTCCTAAAACGTTCTTGCCGAACTATAATGAGTTTTACGAAAAACGATGGTTTTCATCATCCGAAGAATTAAAAGAAAAAACAATTACCTTGTGTAATCGTTCTGTTCCTGTGGGAGTTGATCTTGTCTTTAAAACAGAGTTGTTTAATTTCTCAATTGATGTTTGTGAAGATTTATGGACTCCAATACCGCCGTCAAGTATCTCTTGTCTCAATGGCGCAGAGGTGATTTTTAATCTTTCGGCGAGTAACGAGACTACAGGTAAACATCTTTATCGAAAATCTCTTGTTAGCCAACAATCGGCACGTTGCATTTCCGGATATGTATACGCTGCATCGGGTAACGGGGAGTCTACTACCGATATAATTTTTGCCGGTAGTAGTATGATTGCAGAGAATGGTTCGATTTTGGCTGAAGGAGAACGTTTTTCGTTCGATAGTAAAGTTACAGTTGCAGATATAGATATTGATCGGTTACGCATTGATCGGTTGAAGAATAAATCATTTTCTTTATCCGAATATGCAGCTATAAAAGGGATTGAATTTAGAGATGTTTTTGTGTCTAAAAACCTTATTTCAAAATCTATTTCAGATAAATTGGGTAAGGATAAAAAAGCGGGCATAAAAAAATACGGACTCAGGCGATTTGTATCTCCTACACCTTTTGTTCCAACAAATGATGGGACGTTGAATGAACGTTGTGACGAAATATTCTCAATACAAGTTAGCGGCCTAGCCAAAAGGATGCTGCATACCAAGATTCAAAAGGCAGTAATTGGTGTTTCGGGTGGTCTTGATTCTACATTGGCATTGCTTGTTTTAGCCAAAACATTTGACAAACTGGATATACCTAGAGAGAATATAATCGGTATCACAATGCCGGGCTTTGGGACTACTGACCGCACTTATACGAATGCAATTAAGTTGATGCAGTCGTTAGGAACAACGATTAAAGAAATATCTATAAAAGATGCCGTAATTCAGCATTTCAAGGATATTGAACATGATGTAAATACCCATGACATAACTTACGAAAACTCTCAGGCTCGTGAGCGAACCCAAATACTGATGGATTATGCGAATAAAGTAAATGGGCTTGTGATAGGAACGGGAGACCTCTCGGAATTGGCATTAGGATGGTGCACCTATAACGGTGATCATATGTCGATGTACGCTGTGAATACCGGCATTCCGAAGACACTTGTTCGCACCCTAGTAGGATGGATTGCTGATACACATATGGATGAGTCGTCTAAAGCTGTACTTCTTGATGTAATGGACACTCCTGTTAGTCCCGAACTGCTTCCTATGGATGAAAACGGAGAGATCTTGCAAAAGACAGAAGATGTGATAGGGCCGTATATTTTGCATGATTTCTTCTTATATTACGTGTTGAGATTTGGGTTTCCTCCTTCAAAAATATATTTTCTAGCTAAGCATGCTTTTGCAGAACAATATACTAATCAGGAGATATTGAAATGGCTTAGAACATTCTTTTGGCGGTTTTTCTCTCAACAGTTTAAGCGTTCGTGTCTGCCTGATGGGCCGAAAGTAGGATCTGTAAACTTGTCACCACGAGGTGACTGGCGGATGCCGAGTGATGCATCTGTGGCTTTGTGGATGAAAGAATTGGAAACATTAGAACTATAGTTTATTATATTTAAAGACAATTATTTACTTTACAAAAAGATATTTATATTATTTGAATTATTGAGAAGACTATTATGGACTTTTGCATATAATGGAAGATTCATAATCATAAAACAAATACACATTAGGTAAAGCTGAGAATGTAGATATAAAATTACAGTATATTTAATCTTTAGTACCTAAGCATGTATCGATCTTTCCGATCGAAACTTTATAATCAGAAAAACTATATGACTACAACAAGACTTTTTTCAACAATCTTTCTATTTTTTTATTTTACATCTTTATTTGCTCAGGATGAACCCCCTTTCCGATTTGGGATAAGAGGGGGAGGAAACCTATATAGTGGCGTACTGAATGTTGCACCGGAAATTAGTAAAAAACTACATGCCGGCTATCAACTTGGATTCACTGCCGAATATAAGTTCAAAGACAATGCTTATTTGCAAACAGAAGTAAGCTTTATCACAAAAGGGGTGATGTATAAAAGTGCCGAAACTTTAGGAAATGGAGTAAAACAATGGAAGCAGGATTTTACTCTTAAATACATACAGATTCCTTTTCTGATTGCCTATAAACTTGAAATAGAGGAAAATGTTAGTTTATATTTTCATGGCGGACCTTATTTCGCCTACGGCATAGGAGGTAAAACAAGCCTAAAGATAACTCATAAGCAAGCCGAAGGTGAAGATGCTGAGACTAGCCAAGATTCATTTGGAGAAAATGGATTAAAAAAATTAGATATTGGCATAAGGTTTGGTTCAGGACTTGAATTTGAGAAATATACTATAGGATTTGATTTTGAATATGGGCTCACAAATATTAGTCGTAAAGACACTAAATTGAGTTCTCTTCTCAATGATAGAGGATTTAAAAATAAGGGAGTATGTTTATCGTTAGGCTATAAATTCTAAAAAAGAAGCGTAAAGAATATAAATTTGAAAGAAGAAAAAACAATAAATTGAAATTATATTAATTCTTACAAAAAGTCTCTTATTCTTTCTTTTGCCATTGTTTTTTTAACATAGTTCTATTACCTTTGGAGAGAGTAATCCGGATTTTATTTATCGTTGATAAACAAAGGGATAAAGATATTCTAATGAAAAGATAAGAATATAAAGAAATAAATATACTCAGGAAAATGAACGGCTTTGGCGTTTATATGTTATAAACATGGAAATTAAAAATTAAATCAAATGAAGAGTACTCTAGTTAATACCAATTTCCATTTTAATGGGCAAACAAATGTCTATCATGGAAAAGTAAGGGATGTATATTCTGTAGGTAACGACCTATTAGTGATGATTGCAACAGACCGTATTTCGGCTTTTGATGTTGTGTTACCAAAAGGTATACCATACAAAGGACAGGTGCTGAATCAGATTGCTGCGAAATTTCTGGATGCCACAGCCGATATTGTTCCTAACTGGAAATTGGCAACACCAGACCCTATGGTAACAACAGGGTTGCGTTGCGAGCCGTACAAAGTAGAAATGGTAATTCGCGGCTATCTGACCGGTAGTGCTTGGCGTGAATACAAAGCAGGAGCAAGAACTCTTTGTGGAGTGCCACTTCCTGAGGGGATGAAAGAGAATCAAAAATTTCCTACCCCGATCATTACTCCTACAACAAAGGCAGATGAAGGTCATGATGAAAATATATCTAAAGAAGAGATAATTGCACAAGGATTAGTAAGTAGAGAAGAATACGAGCAACTTGAAAAATATACTTATGCACTCTTCCAACGCGGTACAGAAATGGCTGCGCAAAAAAAACTGATTCTTGTAGATACAAAGTATGAATTCGGTAAAAAAGATGGAAAGATTTACTTGATAGATGAAATTCATACACCAGACTCATCTCGCTATTTTTACGCTGATACTTATCAAGATCTGTTTGAAAAGGGAGAAGAACAACGACAACTATCTAAAGAATTTGTTCGCAAATGGTTAATGGATAACGGATTCCAAGGTAAAGAAGGGCAGACTGTTCCGGAGATGACAGAGGAATATTGCAAAAGTGTATCGGAACGTTATATTGAACTATACGAGAAGATAGTTGGAGAACCGTTTATAAAAGCAGATGTAAGCAATGTTTCGGAACGTATCGAAGAAAACATTAGCAGATATCTAAAAAAGAGAGGATAGAAACGGATGCCAAATCTCTATATTATAGCTGGCTGTAATGGTGCGGGAAAAACAACCGCATCATACGCCATGTTTCCTGAAATGCTCGATTGTAAGGAGTTTATCAACGCCGATGAAATAGCCAAAGGATTGTCTCCATTTCAGCCGGAGAAAGTCGCTATTGAAGCCGGTCGTATCATGCTTATGCGTATGAACGAAATGATGCGTCTTCAGGAAGACTTTGCTATAGAGACAACATTGGCGACCAAGTCGTACGTCAACTTTATCAGACGTGCGCAAGCTGAGGGTTATTTTGTAACACTTATATACTTTTGGCTCGAATCGCCAGAATTGGCAATAAAAAGGGTAGAGCAGCGCGTGCGTTTTGGAGGGCATCATGTTCCTGATGATGTTGTGGTAAGACGTTACTTTGCAGGAATGCGAAACTTATTTTCGCTATTTATTCCTATCTCCGATTATTGGCTTTTGGTTGATAACTCAACCGATCCATTCAGAATTATTGCAGAGGGGAACAGAACTAAAATACAGGAAATTCAAGATGAAGATACTTTCTTCTATCTCAAGAATGCTTGATCTTCAACTGAAGTCTACTTCAATTATATTCCATAAAAGATAATGAGCTATAAAGCCGAAAAAGTAGTGCCTTATTCCTCTACTGAGAATAAGGGAGCACAGGTCGAACGTATGTTCGACTCCATTGCCGAAAACTATGATACCCTAAACCATACTATGTCAATGGGTATAGATATAGGCTGGCGTAAGAAGGGCTTGTCTATGCTTAAAAAGANNAACATATATTGGATATCGCTACCGGTACAGGAGACCTCGCTATACAGGCTTATGATATATTATCTCCTCAGCATATACTGGGAATTGACATATCTGAAGGCATGATGAATGTTGGGCGTCAAAAAGTAGCGAAAGCGGGGTTGTCTGATAAAATAAGTTTCGAGAAGCAAGATTGTATGGCTTTGAGTATTGAAGATAATTCGTTTGATGCGGCAATAGTAGCTTTTGGGGTTCGTAACTTCGAAGATTTAGACAGGGGATTGAAAGAAATACTACGAGTTCTTAAGCCGGGAGGGCAGTTGATGATTCTAGAACTTAGTACTCCCCAACATTTTCCCATGAAGCAAGCATATTGGTTGTATTCTAGATTATTTATACCTACAGTTGGGCGATTGATCTCAAAAGATAAAACAGCCTACTCTTATTTACCAAAATCAATAGAAGCTTTTATTCAGGGAAAAGATATGACAGAGACCCTATTGAAAAATGGTTTCCGAAAAGCAATATACAAGACTTATACGCTTGGTGTTTGCTCTATGTATCTGGCGGAAAAATAATTTCTCTTTCATAAAAAAGCAAGACTCCATTCATCAAATATTTTAACGGAGTTTGTACCATGCTTTTCTAGGCCTTTTCTTATTTTGTCTATTGACTTTTCTACTCCCAGATTTGTCTTTGAATAAAAACAATCGGCAAAACAAATAATCTTTTCCTCAATGCTCATTGGTTGCATATTGCGGTGCGGTAAAGGCAGGTTCTCTGCTTTTATTTCTTCGAGAGAAATGCCCACGCCTGTATGTCTTTCACAAACCAATGCATGACGGTGATATCCTTGGGCATCTAATAACTCACGTCCCAAGTATCCATGACACACATACGGAGCTATTCCATTACACTCGATAGAAGGAGCGTTGGTAAGGAAAATACCTATATCATGAAGCATGGCGGCTTCCTTTATAAATTGAATATCAGCATTTAATTCTGGGTGCTTCTTTGCAATCTCCAGGGCTTTGTTCATTACCTCTTTGCTGTGTCTGATCAGTATCTTGTATAAATCAGAATCTTTCTTATAATATTTTTCTATAATAGCGATCACGTCCATGACATATAAATATTTATTGAGTACGAATTGTGTAAATTTGTAACATGTCTTATATTCAATATTAGAAACAGTCAATATCAAAAAAAGTTTTGTAATTTAGTAACAATAAAAATAGCCTCATGTCAATTGAGGATATATAGAAAATGAGATAAGTAAACAAACCTCGAATAGGATTGTTTACATGCTGAGAATAAATAATAAAACAACATAGTTATGTCAGATAGTGGCAATAATGAATGTCCTCTTTGTGGTAAAGATACACAAGATGGTGAAATATTCTGTCGTGACTGTCAGGAAATTGCACAAAATTCTTACTCCTCAGGTTTGCTGTCGGCAGATCAAGAGGCGGTAATATCCGCTGAGCTTGATGAAGAAGCCCATCAAGGCGAAGTAAATAATTTAGACAATGCTTTAGATAAAGATGAAACTTCACCTTCGACAGAGACGGAAGATAAGAATACATTTTTCCGTAAAAATAAGAAGCTGTTAATATTCTTCTTTGTAGGGCTCATTATCTTCATGATAGTTGGGGTGATAGGTGGCTACTTGCGTCAACAGAATTTGAATACGTTGGCAACTGAAACTGCATATTGGAACAAGTGTATTGAAGAAAACACTCCTTTGGGATATTCTAAATACTTGGTGAAATACCCCGAAGGGAAATATAGTGAGGAAGCCTATCAAAAGATTGTAGAACTGCGTGACAATGAGCGAAAAGCTTGGGAGAAACTCAGAAGCTCAAATGATATAGATGCCTTGTTTGCTTTCCTCAAAGATCATCCTGAAACACTTTATCTAAAAGATATTCGGCATGTGATAGATTCGTTAAGTTGGATTGGAGCTCAAGCTCAAAACTCGGCAGATGTCTATTTGGCTTATCTGGAGAATTCAAAGCTCGGACGGATTGATGGAGAGTACATTGCATTGGCTCAGGAACGTTACGACTATCTTAGCCAGCTGAAAACGCTCGAAGGAAAAGATCTGGATGAAGTGAAGAAAACCTTGACAGATTTCTTTAGTGCCATGTCTACTGTTAGCAGTAAAGGAATGCAAAAATTATCCGTAGATACCTTAAGCCAATTCTATACCTCTAAAAACCTATTGAGCAAGCATATTGCAGATTCATTGACAGTAGGTCGTAAAACAGATAAAATACGCAGTGTGCTTTACACTCCTGTTACAGACTCTATAGAAGCTATCCTTGACAACAAAGGCGTTTGTTTTATTACATTGCCTGTGAAGAAGGAAGTAACTTATTCAGATAGGAAAAAGAAGAAAGATCTCAGTCAGTCTACTCTCAGCATAGAGCTTAATAATAAGAAATTGCAGGCTATCTATAAAAAGTCTAAAGCTACAAAATAGAGATAGCATTCCTTTCCTTCTTATTATTAATTAAAATATTGCTGATATTCTGTCGGGAGCTCTTCTATCTTTTTTATATCAATGTCTTTATAGAATACCTCTCCGGCTTCGCTCTGTAATTGTATTTTGCCTTCTACCAATGGCTTTGTTTCCCCATTGTTCAGGTAGCGTAGATTGGATAATGCCATTACTACATTGCCGTTTACAATATGTAAGCTTTTGCCTTCGTAGCATATAAGCTCGATATCGTTCCACTCATCTTTGGGTTTTTCTGTTGTGCCTTTTGCTGCGCAGTAGTAGCCGTTAGGAGAGTTAACTCCGATGGGGATTGAAAAGGCTGAATTGTCGAATATTACTTTCGATGAATCCTTTCGGGCACGCACATCCATTTGAGTTTGACCTATGCACCAGTAGTCTCCACTACTGCCCTCAGTTCCGGTTTCTATTAGTTGAAATTCATGACTTGTCATCCATGTTCTCCAATAGTCGGCACCACACTCTCCGATGGAATGGTATAGTATTCCTGAATCTGAAGACTTATTGAGCCTTGGTTCCCATTTTTTATTTCCCCATTTCATCTTTAGTCGGAGATGATAATTTCTATAACTCTCTTTCGTAAAAACACATCCGTAAACTTCCCCGCTAACCTTTAATATTGGTTCGTCACCCTCCTGTATTACGGTGAATACATTTTTATGGTTATTGTTATATCCTATAGGTTTGATCGTATCTCCGTTTGCATCTAAAGGAACACTACCATTATAGTTGTCTTTCATCTCATAACTCAGATACATATCCCATCTTGACAAATCTTTATCAAGCAAAGATGTCCATCCGGTCTCTTTTTGTTCTTTAGATCCGCATGAGATAAATAGGACGACTAACAATAAACAGATTAATTTTGATAATATGTTTTTCATAAATAAAAATGATAATGTATTGAATGATTGACTGTTCAAATATATGCAATTAATTTGTTAGTTTTTTGAAAGTCCTATATATTCTACTCAACAGATTCTAACAATAGAGCAAAAGGTGACAAAAGTGACACTTTTTAGACCCTTATCTATTGTCACTTTCTGAATTTGCTCTGCTCTCTTTATCCTTGCTTGTCATATATAGGAACGAAGCGCTTCTTCTATTATAAGATAATTTATTTACATAAAAGTACGTTGTAATCTTATATTCAACAAAAAGAGTGAGCTTTAGTCTTTGGATTATACTTCCATTTTCAATATTTTCCTAAATTTGCAATACGTAACAAATTGAATGAAAAGAATGAATAATAGAATTACATCTTTATTTGGTATAAAATATCCGATTATATCAGGAGGTATGGTTTGGTGTAGTGGTTGGCGTTTGGCTTCGGCAGTCAGTAATGCCGGAGGACTTGGGCTTATAGGAGCCGGGTCTATGCATCCCGAAACATTGCGCGAGCATATACAAAAATGTAAGGCGGCTACGGATAAACCTTTTGGTGTGAATGTGCCATTAATGTATCCTGAGATAGAAAAGATTATGGATATTATTATATCCGAAGGGGTGAAGATTGTATTTACATCGGCAGGGAATCCTAAGCTTTGGACTAAAAAGCTTCAAGATAATGGAATAAAAGTAGCACATGTTATTTCCAGTTCTAAATTTGCATTAAAATGTGAAGAGGCAGGAGTAGATGTTGTAGTGGCCGAAGGGTTCGAAGCCGGAGGGCATAACGGACGTGAAGAGACTACCACGATGGTGCTGATTCCGCAAGTAAGGAAAAGCATATCGATACCTCTTATTGCAGCCGGAGGGATAGGAACGGGCAGTGCTATGTTGGCTGCTTTCGCATTAGGGGCGGAAGGTATTCAGATGGGTACTCGATTTGCTCTTACACAGGAGAGTTCGGCTTCCAACGAGTTTAAGGAATTGTGTATAAATCTTAAAGAAGGGGATACTATTCTCTCATTGAAAAAACTTAGTCCTACCCGACTAATAAAGAATGATTTTTATACTACAGTACAGGAAGCAGAAGACAGGGGAGCAACAGCAGAAGAAATGCGTGGAATTTTAGGACGTGGACGTGCTAAGAAAGGAATTTTTGAAGGAGACCTTTCGGAAGGCGAACTCGAGATAGGACAAGTCAGCTCACTAATTGAAGACCTTCCTACAGCGGCAGATGTAGTAAATAGTGTAATTGAAGAATATAACGCGAAAGTTGAAAATATGATTTCGCAAGACATGAAATTCTGATAATAAAAAATAGGAATTGATACGGAGGTTTTCATAAAATTGGAAGCCTTCGTTTCGGTTCGTTCAGTACTTCTTAAACAGGAGAGCTACAGAATATAAACAGATACGAAGATAGCCTGATCTTATTTTTATAATAAGATTAATTATATATAATACCTAAATCTCAACTGATAAAAACATGAGAAAATTCTGTTGTATATATGTACTGATAGTTCTTTGTCTCTTTTCGGCCTGTAAAAAGAAAGAACAGAAGACTCCCTATGATTTTGAGCAGATCAAACAAAAGAAGGAACTAACCATTATTACGCTCAATACCTCTACATCTTACTTTATATACAAAGAAGAGCCTATGGGGTATGACTATGACCTCGCTCAGGATTTCTGCGACCACTATGGGCTGACATTGAAAGTAAAGGTAGCGGAGAATACCAACAAGCTTGTGGAGATGCTGAATAATGGTGAAGGCGACCTCATCGCCTATGCCGTACCTATACAGACAGGACTTAAAGATTCTATCCTATATTGCGGACTGCAACAAATAACCCATCAGGTATTAATCCAACAGGCAAATAAGGGAGATACTATAATAAAAGATGTAACGGGCTTGATCGGCAAAGAGGTGTATGTGGAAGACAATACAAAATATTATCAACGCTTGCTGAATCTGAATTCCGAACTGGGAGGAGGTATCAACATTCATCCTGTAAATGAGGATACGATTACCAGTGAAGACCTCATCGAAATGGTATCTCAAGGAAAGATAAAATATACAATCTGTGATGAATATATTGCCAAGTTGAACAAAACATATTATCGAAATATAGATATATCGCTTCAGATCAGTTTCGACCAACGCTCATCATGGGCTGTGCGGAAAGATTCTCCCCAGTTGGCAAAAGCATTAAATGAATGGTTCCAGCAGAATGGGAATACTCCTGTTTATAAAGGAATTACTAAAAAGTATTTCGAGTTGAGTAAGCAGACTTTCGAGGGTGAGTACGAAATCCCGAAGAATTTACCTAAGGGCGCAATTTCCATTTACGACGAACTGTTTAAAAAGCACGCTAAAGGTACAAAGTACGATTGGCGTTTTTTGGCAGCGATATGCTATCATGAGTCTCGCTTTCAGAATAATCTCACCTCATGGGCGGGAGCTGCCGGAATAATGGGATTGATGCCACGCACAGCAGCGTCTCTTGGTCTAAAAAGTGAAGACCGCATGAACCCCGATTTAAGTATAGGTGCTGCCGTAGAGCTACTCGACAGGCTAGACAAGATATTTGGTAAAGTAAGTAGCATAGAGGAGCGGGAGAAATTCTTGCTTGCAGCTTATAATGGAGGAAATGGACATATAAATGATGCGCAGGCTCTGGCTCAAAAATATGGTGCTAACCCTTATATATGGGAAGGGAATGTGAAGAAATATTTGGAGCTGAAAGGAAATCCCGAATATTATAATGACCCTGTATGTAAAAGTGGATACTTCAGAGCCGGACAAACGACACGTTACGTAAACGATGTATTAAGAACAATGGATCGCTTCAAAAGGATAAGTCCAAAATAATAAAATCAGAAAAGGGTATTTGCTATAAGCTGTACCCTTTTAGTTTTTCAGTGATTTTTACTGCTTCTACAGCTTCTTTTACATCGTGCACGCGTAATATGTCAGCCCCGTTCTGTAGGGCAAAAGTGTTCAGGATGGATGTGCCATTGAGGCTTGCTTCGGCTGTTGAGTCTATCAAATTGTAGATCATTTTCTTTCTGGAAATGCCGACAAGCAAAGGAAGATCGAAAATAGAGAAGCCTTTCAGTGAAGCCATCAACTCGTAATTCTGGTCGATAGTTTTACTGAATCCAAAACCCGGATCTATTATAATATCGTTTACGCCTTTGAGGTGTAGCTCGGCTATTTTTTTAGAGAAGTAGTAAAAAATATCTTGAATCAGATTGTCGTAATCTGTCAATTTGCTCATTGTTTGAGGTGTGCCTCGCATGTGCATAAGTATATAAGGAACATTGAGCGAGGCAACGGTATCGAACATATTTTTGTCCATTTCACCTCCCGATATATCATTTATAATGTCAACACCATGTTCTTCTACACAAAAACGAGCTACATCACTATAGAATGTGTCAACCGAGAGAATGGCGTCGGGGAATTCCTTATTTATAATATTCAGTGCCGGTTTTAGGCGTTCTATCTCCTCTTTTGACGATAATAATGTAGACGAAGGACGTGTAGATTGTGCTCCTATATCCACAATTTTACCTCCTTGTGTTAATATTTCTGCTACACGGGCAACAATCTCTTGTTCGCCCTGCTTGCGGCTCTCTGCAAAAAATGAATCAGGAGTGATATTTAATATTCCCATCACAATAGGTTGCGACAGTTCTAGCAATTCTCCTTTTATATTAATTGTTTTCATGCAATTCTCCCTTTTACTAAGATGTAACAAAAGTAACAGATTTTCTGCGATTATTGCAATCTACTTTTTCCATTATTTGAAGCTGAGTCTTCAATAAAATAAAGAGGTGATATTTCTTGTGATGTTCAACGCTAGTGAGATGTCTCTCAGAACTCTCTCAGTCCCGATACTTTATAGCGGCTCAACGTTTCTAGTTTTACGTTCTTGCCTACTACCACTCCATTGTCATAAAGGGCTTGTTCTACAGCTTTAAAAGCTATTTCGGGATGATTATTGTCTTGGCTGAGGTGGCAAAGCCAGATGTTCTGAAGGTTTTCGCTGTATATGCTTGCAATAAACTGGGCAGATAGACGGTTGCTAAGATGTCCCATTCCATTGCCTATGCGTTGTTTCAGATAGTAGGGGTATTTACCCGCCTGAAGCATATATTCGTCGTAGTTGGCCTCAATTACCAGGTGATTTGCCTTCGCGGCATATTCTTTTATCGTATCGGTAATCCGTCCGATATCTGTTACTAATACAAACGTCTGCTCGTCGAACTCAATGTGGTACCCTACATTCTCGATACTATCGTGGGGAACCTCGAAGGCGGTTATTTGAAATTCTCTGATAGAGAATGTTTGTTCTTTTTCTATAATCTTTCTTGAATGCACCAAGCTTGCGCGTACAGCCCTGTTTCTTAAGATGCCGTTATGTACTGTTTCTGTTGCATAAACAGGGATGTTGTATTTATCACCGAGGCACCCCACTGTTTTGATGTGATCGGCATGATCGTGGGTTACCAATACGGCTATGATTTTATCGAATGAGACACCATATTCGCGCAGGGCTTTTTGTATCGAACGTATTCCTATGCCGGCATCGATGAGTACACCATATTCATTCGTTCCCAGATAGTAGCAATTTCCACTGCTACCACTACCAAGGCTGAAAAATTTATATTTATATTGAGGGAATAGGCTGTACTGCATAATGAATGCAAAGTTATATAGTCCTCCCAATAAAAAAGACTTATATTAGGTTAAAAAATAGACCTAAAGAAAAAAATATCTTTTATTTATTTTAATACGGAAGGGCTAGCAGGCTCTTATTTCTTCAAGAAGCATGTTTTAAGTACAATGCTCGATCCGTCTATCTTGCAATCCACTTCAGTTGGTTCTTCTGTAAGGCGGATACTTCTTACCTTTGTACCTCTTTTTATTACCATCGATGATCCTTTTACTTTCAGATCTTTGATTACCGTAACCGCATCTCCGTCCTGTAGTTCTGCGCCGTTGCTGTCTCGTGGTGTCATATCGTCTGATTCTGCTTTTGCTTCGCCTGTCCATTCGTGAAAACAGTCGGGGCAAATAAACATAGTACCATCAAAATATGTATTTTCCATGCTACATGCAGGGCAATTTGGAGTATCTCCCATTTCGTGCTAATTTTTATAGTGTTAAAAAATGAATTATACTCTTTTTCGGTAAGAAAGTATAGAGTATAATATATTTACTAATTATTTGAAATAAGGTACAAAGATAAGGCAAATAGCAAGTGCATCCAAATAAGGAGTAGAAACGGGGGATGATTGGCAAGGATAAGGGATTTATTGATATTGCTTAATGAATGTTTAGTGATAATAAAATATATTATCCGAACAATACAGTTAACAAAATAATAGGTTAAATTTGTTACTTAAAGAAAAATCAACGATCTGTTTTATGTAGATCAGGATGCAATTTAGATAATATATATTGAGCCGTTAAAACGGCAGAAAAATTAAAATATACAATGGAGAACCAATTAAAAGAGATCGTTTATTCTCGTGATACAATTGAATTTGTAACAGTCGCAGTACAATATTGTGGCTATTTTGAAAGCTTTGAAGATGTAAGCGAAGCGGAATTGATAGATAAGCTTACAAAGCTTCTTCCACTGCTTTACTTAAAAGCTTCTCTTGTGCCCGAGACAGATATCATAAATGAAGACGAGGAACCTGAGATAACAGTAACGGAGGGAGATTACAACTATATTTCTTCAAAGCTATATGATGTATTTCAGAATAATGATGCGTATCTTGAGGTTTTTCTTCAGGATATGAAATATAGTGACACTCCTATTACTGCCAGTATAAGCGAAGATCTCTCGGATATCTATCAGGATTTGAAGAACTTCATTACAGTTTTTGAAAGAGGTGTTACAGACAATATGAATGATGCACTATATTTCTGTATAGAGAATTTTAAGTCATATTGGGGGCAGAAGCTGGTAAATGTTTTAAGAGCTTTGCACTCACTCAAATATACGATAGTAAATGATAACCTTGATGAAGATCTCGAATCTGCTGATACAAATGAATTATGGTAAACACTATATCCAAAGCTGAATTGTCTACTTATGCACAGGAAGTTTTTCCGGGTAGAATAATCGTAATACAAGAAGAAACCGAAGCAAAGAAAGCATGCGACTATCTTAGCAAATGTGAAGCTATCGGATTTGATACAGAGACCCGCCCTGCTTTTCGTAAGGGAGTGACGCATCAGATAGCACTTATGCAGTTGTCTACAATCGATACTTGTTTTCTATTCCGGCTCAATCTGATCGGGTTTCCTGCTTGTCTGGCCGAACTTCTTGTCAATCCTGCCGTGAAGAAGATCGGGCTGTCGCTGAAAGATGACTTCTCGGCGATACACAAGCGGATGAGTTTGGCTCCGGCTAACTTCGTCGAATTACAGTCTTTTGTTAAAGATTACGGTATAGAAGACAATGGCTTACAGCGTATTTATGGCATACTTTTTGAAAAGAGGATATCAAAAGGGCAACGCCTGTCAAACTGGGAAGTAGATGTACTTTCTGACTCACAGAAAATGTATGCTGCGCTCGATGCATGGGCTTGTCTGAGGATATATAACGAACTTAAAAATAAAGAAAAAATAAATTCGGTCAGGAGCTGATATTCTGATGCTTCTGACTCATAATTGAAAAATATATGGCATTTATAGATTATTACAGCATTTTAGGTGTATCTAAAACTGCCAGTGGCGATGATATAAAAAAGGCTTACCGAAAGTTAGCCCGTAAATATCACCCTGACATAAATCCTAATGATGAGGAAGCAAAGAAGAAATTTCAGCAGATAAATGAAGCGAATGAAGTTCTGTCCGACCCCGAAAAACGGAAAAAGTATGACGAGTACGGAGAGAACTGGAAGCATGCCGAAGAATTTGAAAAAGCCCGTCAGCAACAAGCTCAAAATGGAGGTTTTGCTGATTCTAGCACTTTCGGGGGCGACTTTGGCGGAAGGGCATATAGCTTTTCCGGTGAAGACGAAGGAGGGTTCTCTGACTTTTTTGAATCCCTGTTCGGCGGCAGAGGTGCATCCAGAGGTTCTCGGACAAGCGCATTTAGGGGTCAAGATTATACTACGGAGCTGCACTTAAGTTTGCGTGATGCCTCTGAAACCCATAAACAAACATTGACTCTTAACGGAAAAAATCTACGGATAACAATTCCGGCAGGGGTAGCAGACGGACAAGTAATAAAGCTGGCAGGACAAGGAGCTCCCGGTAGGAATGGAGGTCCAAACGGTGATCTGTATATTACGTTTGTGATACAAGAAGACCCGAAATTCAAAAGAGTAGGGAATGACTTGTATACGAATGCAGATCTAAGCTTGTATAAAGCTGTGCTTGGAGGAGAGGAAACGGTAGACACTTTTACAGGAAAAGTAAAATTGAAAGTTGCCGCCGGAACTCAGAATGGGACAAAAGTTCGTCTAAAAGGGAAAGGTTTTCCTGTATATAAAAAAGATGGACATTTTGGAGATCTGATTATTACCTATACAGTGAAAATCCCGACCAATCTGAATGCAGAACAGAGGGAACTGTTCGAAAAGTTAGCAAAGTCTTAATTTAAAGCGCCACAGTTATGAATTCAGAACTGATTATTATACACGAATATTGTATTCAAAATCAAGTAGAGCCCGATTTTATTGTGCAGCTTGAAAATGAAGGACTGATACAGGTAAGTATTGTTGATAACGAACGGTATATACATATTTCGCAGTTGAGGCACTTGGATCAGTATGTACGTTGGTATTACGACCTGTCAATTAATGTGGCGGGGATTGATGTTATTCAAAACCTTTTGGATAAGATAGATACGATGCAGGACGAAATTTTACGACTAAAAGAACAATTACGTTTGATAGATTAATGTTTATGAAGAAACTTTTATTTCTTATTTCAGCCATAGTGGTTGCTTTTCCTGTGTTTTCACAGAATGAGGTTTTGAGAAACAAGATTCAGAAAATAATTCAGGGGAAGGATGCTACCGTTGGAGTTGCTCTCATTGTGGATGGAAAAGACACGTTGACTATCAATAATAATTTTCGTTACCCAACTCAAAGTGTATATAAATTTCATTTGGCATTGACTGTGTTAGACTATCTAAATAAGAATAATCTCACACTCGATCATCAGGTTTATGTGAAAAAAAGTGACTTACTCCCCAATACTCACAGCCCACTAAGGGACGATTATCCGCAGGGAGAGATGTACCTCTCTGTTGCTGATATTATCAGATATACAGTATCTAAGAGCGATAACAATGGATGTGATATACTGTTTCGCTTGGTAGGAGGTACAGCTGTAGTGGATAGATATATAAGAGATCTTGGCCTCTCTGAGTTTGCCATTGCTGCCACAGAAGAAGAAATGCACGGACCTTGGGAAGTACAGTATACTAACTGGTCTACCCCCTATACTGCAGCACAAGCTTTAGAAATGTTTAGAACACAGGATATTTTACCCCAGCCTTTCCACGATTTTTTGTGGGATACGTTGGCTGGGACTACTACAGGTGGAAATAAAATAAAAGCATTGCTTCCCGAAGGGACATTCGTCGCACACAAAACAGGGAGCTCGTTTCGTAATGCCGAAGGGTTGAAGGCCGCAGAAAACGATATTGCAATCATACAATTACCCGACGGTCGATATTATTCTTTGGTTGTATTTGTTGCCGACTCGATGGAAAGCAATGATGTGAACTGCGGTATAATTTCTCAAATATCAAAAGCGGTGTATGATTCTCTTGAAGAACAGCAATAGCCGTAATTCTACCAAATCGATTTCACTGTATATACTTCCATATTTTTGACTTCAATATTATTCCCCCAGAAGTGAAACCCTTCGGTATTATTGCTATCGGGTTTGCGTTCCATCGAATATGAGAATATTCCTCCGTCGATAAACACTTCTACAGAGGTACGATCTATATAAATATCTGCTGTGAGCTCCATGCTCGTCATGTCTTGTGGCGAATAGAACATTCCGTTCAGCATGTTTCCATTCATATCATAATTTATCAGCCGTTGACCAAATAGGTTGAGCCCTGCATCTGTAGCATGTGATAGCTTAATTGTTGTTTTGATGCGCAGGCAGTCTGAGTTGTAGAACTCTTTCATCTTGTTGTTGGCATCATCCGATTTCAGATTGCTCCATTTTTGAACAGGGGTAAACAATTGTTCTGTCTCTTTTATCGGATTGTTTATCAGCCTTGTGCCTTCTTTTGTAGTTTTTAGAGTTAGCTCGGTAGGGAGTAGCATCATTCCATTGAATGGCATATCGGGTTGGTTTATGCGTCCCCATCCTATTTGTATGCGTCTGCCATCACTGTCGGGGATGTTTGTAAATGTCTGTGCAGCATAAATTGATCCCGAAGTATAATAATATTTGCCAGCCTCAGGAGTGAATGTCTTTCCGTCAAAAGAACCTAGCATATATGTTCCCGAAGCTCCATAGATCACCCATTTGGTATTGTTTTTGTTCCCGTCTATCGGTAGCTCAAATAGTTCTGGGCATTCCCAAAATCCTGTAATATGGCTTTCGTAATTCCAATCTTTCAGATTTTTAGACGTGTATATTGAGTGCCCGTCTCTTTCATTCAGTACCATTACCCAATGTTTTGACGGAGCATACCAAAAAACTTTCGGGTCGCGTGTGTCTTTGCTATTCCATTTGTCTTTTGAGTCTATAAGCGGGTTTTTGTCATATTTNNCGCATATTTTGTCCATGTACGCCCTTTGTCGAGACTGTAAGCCATGCATTGTACTTGCTTTTCAGAGCTATCTGCTGTATAAAAGGCTATCATCGCAGGATTGTCTTTCTTGTTATATCCCGCTGTATTATCATAATCAATGATTGTTGAGCCGGAGAACATTGTGCCCAAATGATCGGGATATAGTGCTTCGGGTAATTGTTGCCAATGTATCAGGTCTTTGCTTACGGCATGTCCCCAGTGCATGTTTTCCCATTCACGTTCGTAAGGATTATGTTGATAGAAAAGATGGTATTCACCATCGTAGTATATCAATCCATTGGGATCATTTATCCACCCTCGTTGAGTAGTGAAGTGAAATTGCGGACGGTTCTTTTCTTTATATAGGTTTTCATGCCCTTCTATTCTGTCATCCTGATAGATTTTGCTTAATCCTGATGGATCACCCTCATAGCTGAAGTTTATAGTCTTACCCTTATAAGCCGCCATATCGCAAAATACCCAGTAATCGGGCTGAGCAGATAGGCGTATTACAAATGATCTGTCTTCTTTTCCGTCTACACTAAAGCTCATTCTTTTTCTCTCTGCTCTTTGTGAAACAGGCAGGTTCAAGTATTTCTTCGTTATCTTTATCTGAATATTTCCGGCAGATAAAGAAAAACAAAATAGAAGTGAAACATGTAGGAATAATAAATTTTTAATGGGCATTTTCATGGTATATCCGATCGTTTATGTTTTCTTCTTTTTTACCAAAATAGTTTCAGTGAGAAGTTCCTGTAGCCTTTCCGGGGATATATTCGTTTGTATTTTTCCTTCGCTTACAAAGGATATTTTACCTCTTTCCTCTGATATAACAATCGCTTTGGCATCGGTTTCTTGCGATATGCCGAGGGCTGCCCGGTGTCTTAATCCGAGAGATTTGGGTATCTCCTGATTCTGAGAAATAGGAAGGATACATCCGGCTGCTTTAATTTTGTTTCCTGATATAATTAAAGCTCCGTCGTGTAAAGGCGTGTTTTTAAAGAATATATTTTCTATCAGACGGGTACTGATCTCGGCATCTAAGACTTCGCCTGTTTCTTCATATTGTCCTAACTTAATCTCTTGTTCGATAACAATAAGTGCCCCTGTATATGTTTTGGCCATATTCATACATGCTAAAACCAGAGAGGTAATAACAGGCTCTGAGAGGCCTCCACGTTCTTTTGAACTGAAGAACCGAGCAAAGAAACGAAAGGTGCGATTGGAGCCGAGCGTCATCAAAAAACGTCGGATTTCATCTTGGAAGATAATGATGAGTACGATGAGTCCAATATCGACAAATTTGTCGAGGATAGCACCCATAAGGCGCATTTCCAGAACTTTAGATACAAGTATCCATAAGATCATAAAAGCCAATACACCATTGAATATGGCTCCTGTGCCCGATTTGGAGACAATCCTATATAATTGGTACATTACTGTAGCTACCAATAGTATATCAATTATATCTTTTATTCCAAAGTTTTCGAGCATATATGCGATACTATATTACTAAAATTCAAAGATAAGTTATTTCTTCGATAGATAATTCAGAAAAGACATCAGTCTTCTTAAAAAATCTTTTATTCCAACATCAGATTCATAATAGGCTGATGGTCTTGAAAGAATCGTTGCTGTTTTTCTTCAAGCTCATGAACCTTGTAGCCAAACAAGAGCCTGCACAGCAATCGTACGTCTGTTTCTATATCAAAAGAGCCTTCCGATTCTAATATCAACTCTACATTTCCACAGTCTATTGAATATATTTGAGGAGTATCTTCCTGCGAACAATCCGTTACTTTTATTCTGAATTTCTTAGATAGATTGTCTTTTGCATATAGGTCTAAAAGAGTCCATGTGTCTATCACACGTGCCATGCCGGGTAGATCCTTCTTTTCGGGGTATCCGTCCAGTTTGTACTCCTTGGCTATAGCCTCAAAGTCATTCCTGCTTTTTTGTACACAAAAGTCTCTGAATCTGAATAATTGATCGAACGTTTGATAAGCCATATCGATATTATCGGAATATGTATCTAGTATTTTTTTGATAGGAATAATATTTTCTCCTTTATCAAATACTTGTTCATATTCGTATTTCTTATAAAAGTCATACAGCCATTCTTCTGCAGGAATCAGTATTGCAAGAGGTATATTTCTTTTGGCAAGTATCCTATGCGCTTCATGAAGCAGCTGTGCCATGTAGCCTTTTTTTCTGTGTTCGGGCAATGTGCATAGTCCTGCCATGTATGCAAAAGGAATTTCCTGCCGGTAAAAGTTTATTGTATACGGCAACATTTGAAGGCTTGCAACCGCTTCTCCTTCTTCAAAATATATCAGTGTATTCTCATGCTTGTATTTGTATGTGAAAAGGATATCGAGAAACTCGTCCGTATCCTCGAAGCATATTTTCCACATACTACGTACTAATTCTGCTGTTTGCTCATTGGCGAATTGTATCATGAGAACGATAATATAATGTTACACAAATGGAATAAGAATTCCTTCTTCTAATAATAGATCAGGGTAATATGACATTTTAGCCTTGCGAAGATTTGCTATACCCATATCTTCCTCTCTGTTGATATATTTGTATTGAGACGCTTCGTGTTTTATAAACTGCTGGTTGATAATTGTATATGCGCCGTTTACTTCGCTGAACGCTTTTTCTACATGCACAACGAAAGTATCAGCCGTAAGTTGCTCTCCTATTGTGAATGCCACGATCTTTCCATTAACACGGATCGCACCTCCACGAAGTTGCAGATATTCGAAGTTTTCGAGCATAATTTTGGTTGCGATATAATCGTATCGTTGAGAGAAATCCGCTTTTGAGGTATTCACTTCTTCCCATTCGTCGAGCATATATGCACACTCTTCCAGCTCTTTTTGGGAAGTCAGAGGAAAATATTCCCAGTCGGGGTTGTCTGCCTTAAATCGGTTGATGTGATTGCGCTTGCTTTGCAGTTTTTTACCCGAAAGGTTAATTAACTTCTCAGACAAATAGATATACTCATCATTGTTGCGATCGGGCAGATATCTGAACTCTCCCGGAATTTCGTTGCGTATTTTTTCCCACATTTCAGACGAGATGCCTTTCATCTGGAATGGTATTTTGTTTATTTTCGCATCTTCTTCTATTAATTTGAATGCATCTATAAGTGGCATTTTCCCGATGGGCATCATATAGTACGTCTGTCCGTCGGAATCCTGGAACCTAAGAAATATTGTACGGTGTTCTATTGCGTACACCGTTTTGAATTTTGCATTCCATGCGTAAAGGTTTGTAAAACAAAAGTCGCAGGCACGGTATTCGTTTCCTGCAAAGGCGGCATCCATTACTTTTTTATCAGAAAGTGTAATCTGCTTAAAGTTGATCATAAATTAGGAATGTATTAAAAATCCTATAAACAAAACTACTATAAATATTGTTTAGAAACACAAGTCCGGATTATTTATATTATATAACATTTGTTTATAAAATAAAATATCACGAAATTTGTGACTTATAAAGAATCATTCTATATAAGAAAACTATCGAAAGATGTCTAAAACGAAGAAAGTGCTGGCTGTAGCCGAAACTTCATATATTATTCGTAAAGGTCTGGTTTATGTTTTATCTCAGCTAAATAGCGTCGGAAAAGTTGTAGAATTGAGAGAAATGGAAGATATAAATTATCAGATAAATATACTCAAACCGGATGCTGTTCTTATCAACCCCATGTTGCTGGGGCATACATCAAGGCATGATATCCGGCAGCAGCTCAATTTGGATAAACAGACAGCAATAATAGCTTTGGTTTATAATCTTATTGATGAGCAGTTTTATCGTTCCTATGATGCAGTTATACGTATAAATGATTCGGAATCGAAGATTGAAGAAACTTTACTTAAATGTCTTGAGAAGGAAACAGGAGGACAGTCAGACACCGAAGAGCTGAGTGATAGAGAGAAAGAAATTTTGATAAGTGTTGTGAAGGGCATGAGTAATAAAGAAATAGCCGATCATCATAGTATCTCTATTCATACGGCTATTACGCACCGCAGAAATATTACACGCAAATTGAAAGTTCATAGTATTTCTGGATTGACTATATATGCAATAATTAATAAATTAGTGGATATTTCGGAAATAAAATATCAAGACGAATAAACTTGTACACAATGCAGAATGTAACAATCATATTTAATAAGAAAATGAAAATGTCGGAGCTTATAGATGCCGACTACCACTTATTATTATTGCTCAATCGGTTAAATATTTCGCTTGGGTTCGGCGAAAAAAGTGTTGAGTCAGTTTGTAAAGAAAATGATTTTGATACAGATTGTTTCCTATTCCTTGCAAACTATCAATCAAATAAATGTATAACCAATATACAAGAGGTGTTCAGCAAATTGCCTCTTGCACCGTTTCTCAGATACCTTAAAAATTCACACAGTTATTTTCTGGAAAGAAGGCTTCCGAATATTCGCCGTAAGCTTGAATTGGTTTTCCCCGAAACAGACAAAGCATTACAAACCGTTGTTCTTGATTTCTTCGACAATTATACCAAAGAAGTATTGGAGCATATGAGGTATGAGGATGATGTTGTTTTTCCTTATGTCTACTCTTTGATTGATAAAGATGCCAATAAGCAATACTCTATCAATATATTTGAAGAACGGCATAATGATATTGAGGGAAAAATAAATGATCTGAAACAGATATTGCTAAAGTACGTTCCGGGCACGACAGATCAGATGCTGATGGTAAATGTTCTTACCGAGCTCTATATGTCTGAAGAGGAACTCGAGGCGCATACTTTTATAGAAGACAATCTGGTTATTCCACGTGTAAAAGAAATAGAGAAAGAGCGCAAAAAGAAGTGATTACTCTTTCTTAAACCAACTACCTAAATCTTTTAAGTTGAATACTTTCTTCAATTTGAAGAAGGCATACAGCATGGAGGCACATAATGTGATCCCTCCCAAATATTTGTATTGCGGGATATGCATCACAATAAAGAGTGTAATACAAATCAGCATTAGATTAATCAGGATCATTGAAATAATCGTATTAGTCCATTTGAAATCTGAGAGCTTCCGTCCGATAATGTATACAAGAGGCAGATATACAATATAGGCAGCCAAATATGCGATTCCTGCCGCATCTAATCCATACAGAGGGTAGAGTATATAGGCGGAGAAGAGATATACACTATAATATGTGACTTCTGATATAAAAAATACAAAGCCTTTATTTTTCACTAGCATAATAAAGGCTATCGGCCAACTTAGTACTTTCAAAAATGAGCCTGCTACTTGCCAGCATAAGAGCGTATTCGCCCCCGAAAATTTTCCCGAATAGAGAACTGATAAAGCGAAGTCGGAGAAAAGCATCATGCCTATAACAATAGGAGAAGCAATAACCAGTACAATATAGCTCTGTTCATTTATGAGTGCTTTCATTTTATCCTTTTCGCTCGCTATTGCCGAAAGACGAGGATAAAAGTCTGATCCCATCGATCTGAGTATGAGTGCAAGATATACATTTGTTATTGTCCATGCCGATTGAAATAGTCCTGCCGCTTCAATATTATCGGTTCGTGTGATGTATGTTCTGATAAGAAACATGCTCACAGTGCTTACAAGAGCTGCCGATACAATGTAAATTCCAAGTTTTAGAGAGTTTAATCCTTCGTGGAAAGCTTCTTTATTTGAGATGTTAGCTTTCTCTATATTTTGTTTCCTGTAATAAAATTCAACACAGAGAAAAGATATTCCTCCCGATACGATAAAAGCAGGGATAATACCTTCCAGCCCGAACATAAAATATATAGGAATGGTGATAATTAAGCCTATTAAGCTGCCCCATACAGCAGATTTTGCCATCTCGGGAATTTTACGCATCCCCTGTAGTATGGTTGATTTGCCTGTTGTAAGTATTGCAAGAAATACGCAAATAGCCAAACCTGCAATTGGTAGAGTATATTTGTTGCTGTCGAATGCCCAAAGACTAATCGGATAGCATAAGATGAGGCAAATGACAGAGCCTATGATTGCCGACCATTTGAACCAAATATTAAGGCGTGATATCACTCTATTGAGGGCTGTCTGGTCTTTTTGGACTTCGGTTTCGGCTATGTCTTTTACTCCCGCAGTATCCAGTCCGAGACTGAATCCTGATCGCATCATGTCTATAATAGATTGGTAGATGCCGATGATGCCTATCCCCGTAGGTCCTAGCAATATGGCAATAATCTTGGTTCGAATGATGCCAATGAGAATAATCAACGCCTGAGATCCCCCAAAAATGGTGGTAGACTTTATTATCTGTTGATATGATGATTTCTTGCTCAATGTTATACTTTAAGGTTTGGTCTTTATTTCGAAGCTGTTTTTAATTGTCTCAAAGCTTTTGTTCAGACTATCTTCTGTGTCACTTTGTATTATGATTAGATAGCTCATATTTCCTGCTTTAAGAGCGAACGTGTTTCCGTAAGATTTTTTAGAATCCCTAACGATCGTAAATTTAGAAGATAATGCATCATATTTGCCAAATTTGGATGGAATAATTTTCTCTGCTGAGTATTCAAACTTTGTTCTGTCTACATTTTTTTGATGCGTTTCTATTACTTCCTTTAAGTCTGTGCTTTTTTCTGTAAATGTTATGAATATAATGTTATTTCCTTCTTTTCCTTTTATAGAATAGGATTCTCCGGGCAATTCGTTTGTTTCTACAGTCCAGCTATGTGGGTATTCGAAAAGTACCCCTTCATAAAAAAGTTTTTTTTCAGCATTGCCGCTAATGCATGAAAGAAAACAAGTAATTAACCCTATGCTTAGCGCAAGAAAGAGAGCGGATCTGTTCATGTTACTTTTGATGAATGATTATGCAAATCTATTATTTTTTTACTGTTTTGCGCTAAATATCAATATCAAACGAAGATAAAATACATGGTTAATGTGTTGTGGTTCTTAAATAATGTGAGGATTTTTGAACTTTAAATATTAGTTGCATAGACAACATCTATTTGATAATCAATAAGATAATGTTCATTTTTAACATGGTTTCTTTTGAAACTAATAGATTCCTTATATCTTTGTGCCCAATTTTAATTAATTATATCAAATGAATATGAAGAAGACATTGGCTATTGCTGTTTTAGCCCTGTGTAGTACCTCGCATGTCTTTGCAGGAGGTATTCTTACCAATACGAATCAGAGTGCGCATTTTATCAGAATGGTTGCTCGTGACGCATCTGTACAAATAGACGCCGCTTATACAAATCCTGCGGGGCTTGTAAAACTTAACGATGGTTTCCATTTTTCTTTTTCCAATCAGAGTGCTTTTCAAACAAGAACGATAACTTCCACTTTTGCTCCATTTGCAGGGTTTGGTGGCGATGCTACAAAAAGTTTTAAGGGAACAGCTTCGGCTCCTATCATTCCTAGTATTCAGGCTGCATACAAAAAAGGTAAATGGGTGCTTTCCGGAAATATTGCAGTGACAGGCGGTGGCGGTAAAGCTACATTTAATGATGGGTTGCCTTCTTTTGAATCAACGATATCAATGTTGCCCGGTTTGCTTGCTGCGAGCGGAATCACCACAAATAACTATTCGGTAGATGCATATATGCGTGGTTCATCATTTATATATGGTGCTCAGATCGGAGGAAGTTATGCTATTAATAATATGTTTTCAGTATATGGCGGTTTTCGTCTTAATATAGTAAATAATAGATACGAGGGACATTTGAGAAATATATCTTTTAACCCTCAACACCCCATGTTAAATCCTACAGGAGGCATGATGTCTGCTCAGACCTTTTTTAATGACGCTGCTTCGTTGGCGAAGGGAACTGCTGCAAATCTGAATCCTTTTATCGAAAGTGGAGCCGGTGCGTATACTGTAGGTCAACTGATTACTGCAGGAAAACTGTCGCAAGCGATGGCCGACCAACTAAGGGCAGGATTGAATATTGGCAATGCCGAGCAGTTTAATCAAATGCAGATACAGCAGGTTCAAGCCGGATATGTAATTGCAGGGCAGGCGTATGAAGCTAATGCAAAAGCTGTAGCTGACAAAAATCTTGATTCATCACAATCCGGATGGGGTATATCTCCTATTCTTGGATTCAACTTCAGTTATAATAACCTGAATGTCGGTATGAAATATGAGTTTCGTACAGCTCTCAACGTAGAGAATAAAACTAAAGTTGATGATACAGGCTTGTTTAAAGATGGAGTAAATACTCCTCACGATATTCCTGCTCTATTCACAGTAGGCGCTTCTTATCAGATTACACCGAAGCTATTGGCAAGTGTTGGTTATCACCACTTTTTCGACTCAGATGCTAAAATGGCAGATGATAAACAAAAGCATATAAACGGAGGTACAAATGAATATTTATTTGGAGCCGAGTATAAAATAGATGACATGTTCTTGGTAAGTGCCGGAGGGCAAATCACCCGCTATGGCGTAAAAGATGAGTATCAGAGAGATTTAAGTTTCTCTATCAACTCATATTCTATAGGTTTAGGTGGTGCGGTAAATGTTGCCAAAAACGTTCTTATAAATGTAGGTTACTTCTGGACAACATATTCAGATTGGACAAAAGACAATCCAAAATATGTTGCAATACCAAATACCAACCCTCAGGCTTATCTTGCTGGGAAAGACGTATTCTCACGTACCAACAAGGTATTTGCTGCGGGAGTGGACTTTTCATTCTAACAGAAGCATTTTATAAAAACTACGGGATTTTAGTGGCAAGATGGAATATTCACGTTCCATCTTGCTTTTTTTGTTTACTTTTCTTTTCAAATATTTGTGTAATTAGCTGATTATGTCTACATTTGCAACCCGAATAATGCATGAAAAGGGCTTGTTCTGATGGCAATGAGTTGATTGTCATTCGAATAGCGTTCGTTTCTTGTGTTGTTTGCTAATTAAATGTATAATTAAAAACTGAATTTAAAAAGTTCTAAAGATTAAAACAACATGCCTACAATTCAACAATTAGTAAGAAAAGGACGGGCGGTTTTGGTTGAAAAGAGTAAGTCTCGTGCATTGGATGCATGTCCTCAACGTAGAGGTGTTTGTATCCGTGTATATACAACAACTCCTAAGAAACCTAACTCAGCGATGCGTAAGGTAGCACGTGTGCGTTTAACAAATTCAAAAGAGGTGAATGCTTATATACCTGGAGAAGGTCACAATTTGCAGGAGCACTCAATTGTACTTGTTAGAGGTGGTCGTGTGAAAGACCTTCCGGGTGTTCGTTACCACATTGTGCGTGGAACATTGGATACTGCAGGAGTAAATGGTCGTACACAACGCCGCTCTAAATACGGAGCAAAACGTCCTAAACCGGGAGCACCAGCGGCAGCTGCAGCTAAGGGTAAGAAAAAATAATTACCTGAGGCAATCCCTTTAACCGAGATTTTTAATTAAGTATTAAAACGGTTTAAGTTTATTGGATAGGCTATATATAGGTTGAGTAAATAGTTCGGCGGAACTTTTGAAGGCATCTAAAATTGGCAACCAAAAACAAAAACAAAATTTTTTAGTAAAAAAATGAGAAAAGCAAAACCAAAGAAAAGACAGATCCTCCCGGATCCTGTTTTCGGTGATGTAAAGGTTACAAAGTTTGTTAACCACTTAATGTATGATGGTAAAAAATCTACTGCATTCGATATCTTCTATACTGCATTGGAGATCGTGAAGAAGAAATTACCAAACGACGAAAAAACTGCTCTCGAAATATGGAAAGCAGCTCTAGATAATGTAACTCCTCAAGTAGAAGTGAAGTCACGCCGTGTAGGTGGTGCAACATTTCAGGTTCCTACCGAAATTCGCCCAGACCGCAAAGAATCTATCTGTATGAAAAATCTTATCCTTTATGCTCGCAAGAGAGGTGGTAAGACTATGGCAGACAAATTAGGCGCAGAAATCTCAGATGCATACAACAATCAAGGAGGCGCATTCAAAAGAAAAGAAGATATGCATAGAATGGCTGAAGCTAACCGTGCATTCGCTCATTTCAGATTCTAACAAAAAGGAAGAGTTAAAAAACAATGGCAAAGGTTAATGACAGTTTAAAGAATACAAGAAATATAGGCATCATGGCGCACATCGATGCCGGTAAAACCACTACTTCTGAACGTATCCTGTTCTATACCGGTCTTACTCATAAGATTGGAGAGGTACATGATGGCGCTGCCACTATGGACTGGATGGAGCAAGAGCAAGAAAGGGGTATTACTATTACATCTGCCGCTACTACAGCAAGCTGGAAGTATAACAATGAGATGTTTAAGATCAACTTGATAGATACTCCCGGACACGTTGACTTTACAGTAGAGGTAGAGCGTTCACTCCGTATTCTTGATGGAGCAATTGCTGCTTATGATGCTGTAAGTGGTGTTGAGCCTCAGTCGGAAACAGTATGGCGTCAGGCTGACAAATACGATGTTCCTCGTATGTGTTATGTAAATAAAATGGACCGTTCGGGAGCAGATTTCTTTGAAGTGGTACGCCAAATAAAAGAAATGTTGAATGGTAACCCATGTCCGGTTCAGATTCCGATTGGAGCAGAAGAACACTTCAAGGGAATCATCGACCTTATCAAAATGAAGGCGATGTACTGGCATGATGAAACAATGGGTGCAGACTACGAGTTGGACGAAATTCCTTCCGAATATCTAGCTGAAGCTCAAGAATGGAGAGAGAAAATGCTTGAAAAAGCTGCAGAATGTGATGAAACGTTGATGGAGAAATTCTTTGATGATCCGTCTTCAATCACAGAAGATGAAATTATCGCAGCATTACGCATCGGTACTCTTTCTATGCAGATCAATCCAATGTTGTGTGGATCTTCTTTCAAAAACAAAGGAGTTCAACCGTTATTGGATGCTGTATGTAAATTCTTGCCTAGCCCAATAGATACAGTAGCTATCGAAGGTACAGACCCAAGAACAGGTGCTACTATCGTTCGTCACCCAAGCCCAAGTGAGCCAATGGCTGCTTTGGCATTCAAAATCGCAACAGACCCATTCGTAGGACGCTTGTGTTTCTTCCGTGTTTATTCGGGGGAATTAGCAGCCGGATCGTATGTTTATAACAGCCGCTCCGAGAAGAAAGAACGTATCTCACGTTTGTTCCAGATGCACTCTAACAAGCAAAATCCGAAAGAAGTAATTGGTTGTGGAGATATAGGTGCAGGTGTAGGATTTAAAGATATTCGCACAGGTGATACACTATGTGACGAAAACAATCCTATCGTACTTGAATCTATGGACTTCCCAGAACCGGTTATTGGTATCGCTGTTGAGCCGATCACTCAAAAAGATGTGGATAAATTGGCTACAGGATTAGGAAAACTTGCAGAAGAAGATCCAACATTCCGTGTTCATACCGATCAGGATTCAGGTCAGACTATTATCGAAGGTATGGGTGAGCTTCACCTTGAAATTATCATCGACCGTCTGAAACGTGAGTTTAAGGTTGAATGTAATCAAGGTCGTCCTCAGGTATCATATAAAGAAGCAATTACTCAAACTGTTGATCTTCGCGAGGTTTACAAAAAACAAACCGGGGGTCGTGGTAAGTTTGCCGATATTATTGTTAAAGTTGGTCCAACAGATCCAGGATTTGAAGGAGACCTTCAATTTATCGATGAGGTGAAAGGTGGTAACGTTCCTAAGGAATTCATCCCTTCAGTTCAGAAAGGATTTGCTGCTGCAATGAAAAATGGTGTCCTTGCAGGATATGCGTTAGATAAACTGAAAGTTGTTCTTGTTGATGGTTCTTACCATACAGTAGACTCTGACCAGTTGTCATTCGAACTTTGTGCTAAGCTTGCTTTCAGAAATGCATGTGAGAAAGCCGGACCTACATTGCAAGAACCTATCATGAAACTGGAAGTAGTAACTCCGGAAGAAAGCATGGGTGATGTGATTTCTGACCTTAACAAACGTCGTGGTCAGGTAGAAGGTATGGAGTCTAGCCGTTCAGGTGCACGTATCGTGAAAGCTAAAGTGCCTTTGGCAGAAATGTTTGGATATGTGACTTCTTTGAGAACAATCACTTCGGGTAGAGCAACGTCAGCAATGACATTCTCTCATTACGAAGAAGTTTCGCCATCTATCGCACGTCAGGTATTAACTGAGGTTAAAGGTCGCGTTGATTTGATCAAATAACAAAAGAGACTGCAATTAGTAAATGACTCTTAATTGCAGTCTTTAATATTTTTATATAGAATTTATTTTAATAATTAACTAAAAACAAACGATGAGTCAGAAAATTAGAATTAAACTGAAATCGTACGATTACACATTGGTAGACAAGTCTGCTGAGAAAATCGTGAAAACAGTGAAAGCAACAGGTGCAGTGGTAAGCGGTCCAATTCCGTTACCAACTCACAAACGTATTTTTACTGTCAACCGTTCAACTTTCGTAAACAAGAAATCTCGTGAGCAGTTCGAACTATCTTCTTATAAAAGATTGATCGATATCTACAGCTCAACAGCAAAAACTGTAGATGCACTCATGAAGCTGGAATTGCCAAGTGGTGTAGAAGTAGAAATCAAAGTTTGATGAAAATTTATATTAGTTTAAATAAATAATTTAGAGAAATGCCAGGATTATTAGGAAAGAAAATCGGAATGACATCCGTATTCAGTGCCGAGGGAAAAAATATTCCATGCACTGTTGTCGAAGTGGGTCCTTGTGTTGTTACTCAGGTTAAAACATCTGAAAAAGATGGTTACGAGGCTGTACAGGTAGGCTTTGTTGAAAAGAAAGACAAACATACCAGCAAGCCCGAAATCGGACATTTCAAGAAAGCCGGGGTTGCACCTCAAAGACACTTGGCCGAGTTCAAGTATGAAGAGAAATACAATCTAGGAGACGTTATTACAGTAGACGGAATGTTCTCAATGGACGACCCTTTTATTGACGTAACTGGAGTGTCGAAAGGTAAAGGTTTCCAAGGGGTTGTTAAACGCCATGGTTTCCGTGGGGTAGGTGAAGCTACTCTAGGACAACATAACCGTCTTCGTGCTCCGGGTTCTATCGGAGCTTGTTCGTACCCTGCAAAGGTGTTTAAAGGAACAAGAATGGGTGGTCAGATGGGTAACAAACAAGTTACTGTTCAAAACCTTGTGATTATTAAAATAATTCCGGAACATAATCTTTTGTTAATAAAAGGTTCGGTACCGGGAAGTAAAGGTTCAATCGTTAGAATAGAAAGATAATGGAACTGAGTGTATTAGATAAAAACGGTAAAGAAACCGGTAAAAAAGTAGCGTTGAACGATGCTATTTATGCAATTGAGCCTAACGATCATGTTCTTTGGTTGGACGTGAAGCTATATCTTGCGAATCAACGTCAAGGTACTCACAAGACTAAAGAAAGAAGTGAGATGTCGGGAAGTACACGTAAGTTGATCCGTCAGAAAGGTGGAGGTGGTGCTCGCCGTGGTGATATCAATTCACCTGTACTAGTTGGTGGAGCACGTGTATTTGGTCCAAAACCAAGAGACTATGGCTTCAAATTGAACAAAAAAGTAAGAGTACTTGCTCGTAAATCTGCCCTTGCTGCTAAAGCAAAAGAAAATCAAATATTGGTAGTTGAAGACTTGTCTTTCGACTCTCCAAAAACTAAGGATTTTGTAGCATTGGCTAAAAATTTGCAAGTGGCTGATAAAAAGATACTTCTAGTTTTGCCAGACCAAAATAAAAATGTATATTTGTCGGCTCGTAATTTAGAAAGAGTAAAAGTTGTAAAAGCTTCTGATTTAAATACTTACTCAATACTTAACTGTACAAGTCTAGTATTGGCTGAGTCTTCGGTTGCTATTATAGATAATCTTTTATTAAAAGCATAAGGAGAGAATACTATGGGAATTTTGATAAAACCAATTTTAACAGAAAAGCAAACCGCGATTTCAGAAAAGTTTCCGAATCGTTACGGTTTTCGTGTTGCTCCAAGTGCAAACAAAGTGGAGATTAAGAACGCAGTAGAAGAGCTTTATGGCGTAACAGTTAAGTCTGTAAATACAATTAACTACTCCGGAAAGCTAAAAAGCCGTTACACAAAAGCTGGTGTGATAAAAGGTAAAACTCCTGCATTCAAGAAAGCAATAATCACCCTGAAAGAAGGTGAAAGTATAGACTTTTTTAGTAATATCTAAATAAAAAATGGCAGTACGTAAATTAAAGCCCACAACACCGGGGCAGAGACACAAAATTATTGGTACATTCCAAGAAATCACTGCAAGTGTACCAGAAAAATCCCTTGTAGTCGGTAAAAAAGCGTCTGGTGGCCGTAACAATACCGGTAAGATGACTATGCGTTATCTCGGCGGCGGTCATAAGAGAAAATTCAGGCTCATAGACTTCAAGAGAACGAAAGACGGAATTCCAGCCACTGTAAAAACAATCGAATATGATCCGAACCGTTCGGCTCGTATCGCTTTGTTGTATTATGTAGACGGAGCTAAAACTTATATCTTAGCACCAGAAGGTTTGGAAGTAGGTCAAACAGTGGTATCCGGAGCTGATGCTGCTCCTGAGGTTGGTAATGCATTGCCTTTGGCAAAAATTCCAATCGGTACAGTTGTTCATAATATCGAACTTCGTCCTGGTCAGGGAGCTAAAATGGTTCGTTCGGCAGGTGCTTTTGCACAGTTAACTTCTCGCGAAGGAAACTACGCAATCATAAGAATGCCTTCAGGCGAAACACGTAAGATCCTTGCTACATGTAAAGCTACTATCGGTAGCGTAGGCAACTCAGATCACGGACTAGAGAAATCAGGTAAAGCCGGTCGTTCTCGTTGGCTAGGCCGCCGTCCTCACAACCGAGGTGTAGTAATGAACCCTGTCGATCACCCAATGGGTGGTGGTGAAGGTCGTGCTTCAGGAGGTCACCCACGTTCACGTAAAGGATTGTACGCTAAGGGTCTCAAAACTAGAGCTCCTAAGAAACATTCTTCTAAGTACATAATCGAAAGAAGAAAAAAATAATAACCTGATTAATCAATAGAAAATTATGAGTCGTTCGTTAAAAAAAGGCCCGTATATTAATGTTAAGCTTGAGAAAAAAGTCTTGGCCATGAATGAGTCAGGTAAGAAAGCTGTGGTTAAGACATGGGCAAGAGCTTCAATGATATCCCCCGACTTTGTAGGCCATACTATTGCTGTTCACAACGGAAATAAATTTATTCCTGTATATGTGACAGAAAACATGGTAGGACACAAGTTAGGAGAATTCTCTCTTACACGTACATTCCGTGGACACGGAGGTAATAAGAAAAAATAATTGGAGCAGAAGCCAGTAAATTAATAAAAAGTAAACATTAAAATGGGTAAAAGAAAACATATAGTAGCTGAAGCAAGAAAAGAAGCTAAAAAGACTATTGCTTTCGCCAAGCTGAATGATGTTCCTACTTCTCCACGCAAAATGCGCCTTGTTGTCGACATGATACGTGGAATGGAAGCATTTAGGGCTCTTGGTGTATTGAAATACTCAAATAAAGAAGCTGCTGCAAGAATAGAAAAATTGTTACGCTCTGCTATCGCCAACTGGGAAGCAAAAAATGAGCGTAAAGCAGAAAGTGGAGAGTTGTATGTATCATTGGTAAACGTAGATGGTGGAGCCATGCTGAAAAGAATGCGTCCAGCTCCGCAGGGAAGAGGTTACAGAATACGTAAACGTTCAAATCATGTGACCCTTCACGTAGATACACTTAATAAAGAAAATCAAAATTAATTAGCAGATGGGACAAAAAGTTAATCCAATAGCAAATCGTTTAGGTATCATCCGTGGATGGGATTCTAATTGGTATGGAGGCAAAAGATATGGAAATACTTTGTTGGAAGACAGCAAAATCCGTAAATATCTGAATGCCCGTCTGGCTAAAGCTAGTGTATCTCGCATCGTTATCGAAAGAACTTTGAAACTTGTAACTATCACAGTTTGTACAGCTCGTCCGGGTATCATCATCGGTAAAGGCGGACAAGAAGTAGACAAGCTGAAAGAAGAGTTGAAGAAGATTACAGATAAAGATATCCAAATCAACATTTTTGAAATCAAAAAACCAGAGTTGGACGCAGTTATCGTTGCCAACAATGTAGCCCGTCAGGTAGAAGGTAAAATCGCTTACCGTCGTGCTATCAAAATGGCAATTGCTTCAACAATGAGAATGGGTGCAGAAGGTATCAAAATTCAAATATCAGGTCGTCTGAATGGCGCTGAAATGGCTCGTTCCGAAATGTACAAAGAAGGACGTACACCGCTTCATACATTCCGTGCCGATATTGATTATGCACATGCCGAAGCACTAACAAAAGTTGGTTTGATTGGTATTAAAGTATGGATTTGCCGTGGAGAAGTTTACGGTAAGAAAGACCTTGCTCCTTCATTCACAGCAGCCAAAGATGGTGGACACTCTGGTAACAGAGGTGGAGACAACCGTCGCAACGACAGAGGTGACCAAGGAAAAGGTTTCAAGAGAAATAAGAGAAAGTAATTAAAAAACGTTTGAAGTAAAATGTTACAACCGAAGAAAACAAAATTCAGAAGACAGCAAAAAGGTCGTATGAAAGGCATTGCTCAAAGAGGGCATGAATTGGCTTTCGGTTCATTTGGCATCAAAACCCTGGAAAACAAATGGATCACAGGACGCCAAATCGAAGCGGCTCGTATTGCAGTAACTCGTTACATGCAGCGTCAAGGACAAGTTTGGGTTAGAATTTTCCCTGACAAACCTATCACTAAGAAACCTGCCGAAGTACGTATGGGTAAAGGTAAGGGATCGCCGGAAGGTTTCGTTGCACCCGTTACACCAGGAAGAATCATATTCGAAATCGAAGGTGTATCTTATGATGTGGCAAAAGAAGCATTGCGCCTAGCAGCACAAAAGCTTCCTGTAACTACAAAATTTGTAGTTCGCAGAGATTATGACTTAACTCAAAACGCTTAAGAAGTATGAAAATTGCAGAAGTAAGAGAGCTTTCGGACAAAGAATTGAATGAAAGACTAGATGCTGAAAGAACAGCGTTAGACCAAATGGTGTTAAACCACAGTGTATCTCCATTGGACAATCCGACTAAGATTAAAGAAAAACGTCGCGATATCGCACGTTTCCTTACAGAGTTGCGCCAAAGAGAACTAAAAAAATAATTAAGAGCTGATGGAAACGAGAAATTTAAGAAAAGAAAGATTCGGGGTCGTTTTCAGTAACAAGATGGATAAAACCATCACTGTGGCTGTAAAATGGAAAGAAAAACACCCTATTTATGGAAAATTCGTTAACAAAACGAAGAAATATCACGCTCACGACGAAAAGAACGAGTGCAACATTGGCGACACAGTACGTATTATGGAAACTCGTCCGTTGAGTAAAACAAAGAGATGGAGATTAATAGAAATAATCGAAAGGGCTAAATAATTATGATACAACAAGAATCAAGACTAGTAGTTACTGATAACAGTGGAGCTAGAGAATGCTTATGTATCCGCGTATTAGGCGGTACAAGAAGACGTTATGCGTCTGTAGGGGATGTGATTGTGGTTGCTATCAAGAATGTAATCCCTTCGAGTGATATTAAGAAAGGTGCTGTAACAAAAGCAATGATCGTACGTACAAAAAAAGAAATCCGTCGTGCAGATGGTTCTTATATACGTTTCGACGACAATGCTTGTGTATTGCTAAACGCAGCAGGTGATATCAGAGGAAGCCGTATTTTCGGACCGGTTGCCCGCGAACTTCGCGCAACAAACATGAAAATCGTTTCATTGGCACCAGAGGTACTATAATTCAAAAAACTAAAAAGCAATGAGTAAATTACATATCAAAAAAGGCGATATAGTTTATGTGAATACTGGTGTCGATAAAGGTAAAACCGGTCGTGTGTTGAGAGTCTTTGTAGAAAAACAACGCGCTATCGTAGAAGGCCTTAACATGGTATCGAAACATACTAAGCCTAATGCTAAAAGTCCTCAAGGAGGAATTGAAAAGAAAGAAGCTGCTATCCATATCTCTAACCTGAACGTAGTAGACCCTAAAACAGGAAAACCTACACGTGTGGGCCGTAAAGAAGTAGATGGTAAGCTAGTACGTTACGCTAAAAAATCAGGGGAGGAAATTAAATAATGAGCAATACAACAACTCTTAAGACTGAATATAAAGACCGTATTGTTGCTTCTTTGATGAAAGAATTCGGTTATAAGTCAACAATGCAGGTGCCTGTGTTGAAGAAAATAGTTATCAACCAAGGTCTTGGTATTGCAGTTGCAGATAAGAAAATTATCGAAACAGCAGTTAACGAAATCACAACTATCACAGGTCAAAAAGCTGTTGCGACATACTCTAAAAAGGATATCTCTAACTTTAAGTTGCGTCGTAAGATGCCGATTGGCGTAATGGTAACATTGCGTAACGAAAAGATGTATGAATTCCTTGAAAGACTTGTACGTGTAGCACTTCCTCGTATTCGTGACTTTAAAGGTATCGAAAGTAAGCTTGACGGACGTGGAAACTATACACTAGGTATCGAAGAGCAAATTATCTTCCCGGAAATTAATATCGACAACATTAGCCGTATTTTGGGAATGAATATTACCTTTGTAACTTCTGCAAAAACAGATGAAGAAGGTTATGCTTTACTTAGAGAGTTCGGATTACCATTTAAAAACGCAAAAAAAGAATTGATATAAGATGGCAAAAGAATCAATGAAAGCTCGCGAGGTAAAAAGAGCTAAACTGGTTGCTAAATTTGCAGCTAAAAGAGCGCAGTTGAAAGCCGATGGCGATTACGAAGCGCTACAAGCTCTACCTAAGAATGCTTCACCTGTACGTCTGCACAATCGTTGCAGCCTTACAGGTCGTCCAAAAGGGTATATTCGCCAGTTTGGAATTTCCCGTATCCAATTTAGGGAAATGGCTTCTAAGGGATTAATACCGGGAGTTAAAAAAGCAAGTTGGTAAGAAATTATTTTAGTATAGAATTAAATATTGTTCCGGTTGCGGAATTAATTTAAATCAATTTAAACATGACAGATCCAATAGCAGATTATTTGACGCGTGTTAGAAACGCTATCATGGCTGGACACAGAGTTGTAGAAATTCCGGCGTCAAATTTGAAGAGAGAAATTACAAAAATTCTCATGGAAAAGGGCTACATCCTTAACTATAAGTTTGTAGACGAGGGTCCTCAAGGTTCAATTAAGATTGCCTTGAAGTATGATCCGGTAAATAAAGTAAACGCGATTAAGAAATTAATCCGCGTATCGTCTCCAGGTCTACGTAAATACGTAGGGTATAAAGAAATGCCTCGTGTCCTTAACGGACTCGGTATAGCTGTAGTATCTACCTCTAAAGGAGTGATGACAGACAAGGAAGCTCGCGAACTGAAAGTTGGTGGCGAAGTAATGTGTTATGTTTATTAATTAAGAGGGAGGATAGAAAGTTATGTCAAGAATAGGAAAATTACCCGTAAATCTTCCGGCCGGAGTAACAGTTACTGTTGGCAAGGATAACGTAATTACAGTAAAAGGACCTAAAGGGGAACTATCGCAAGAAGTTAATTCTGATATCAAAGTCTCTGTTGAAGACGGATTGTTGTCTGTGACACGTCCTTCTGATGATAGAATTCATCGTGCGTTACATGGTCTTTACAGATCATTGATTAACAACATGGTTATTGGCGTTTCTGAAGGATATCGCAAAGAGTTGGAATTAGTAGGGGTTGGTTACCGTGCATCAAATGCAGGTCAGCTTCTGGAATTATCTTTAGGATTTACACACAACATCCACATGATGTTGCCTCCTGAAGTGAAACTAGAAACTAAGTCGGAGAGAAACAAAAACCCTCTAATTATACTAGAATCTTGTGATAAACAGCTGATTGGTCAGATCTGCGCGAAAATTCGCTCATTCCGTAAACCGGAACCTTACAAAGGAAAAGGTATACGCTTTGTTGGTGAGGTTATTCGTCGCAAGTCAGGTAAGGCCGCAGGTAAATAATTCATAAACTGTAGTAATCATGGTAACAAAGACAGAAAGAAGAAATAAAATAAAGATGCGTGTACGTGGCAAGATCCACGGAACAAGCGAACGTCCACGCCTGACTGTATTCAGAAGCAACAAGCAAATTTATGCGCAAGTTATCGACGATTTGACAGGTAAAACTTTGGCGGCAGCATCTTCTCTGAAAATATCAGAGAAAGCTCCTAAAAAAGAAATAGCTGCTAAAGTTGGTGAACTTATCGCTAAAAGTGCTCAGGAAGCTGGTATTACAACTGTGGTATTCGACCGTAACGGTTACCTGTATCATGGTAGAATTAAAGAATTGGCAGATGCTGCCCGTAACGGTGGACTTAAATTTTAATAGAAATGGCAGGAGTTAACAATAGAGTAAAATCGACAAACGACATCGAGCTAAAAGATAGACTAGTAGCTATCAACCGTGTTACTAAAGTAACAAAGGGAGGTCGTACATTCAGCTTTGCCGCTATCGTAGTTGTAGGTAATGAAGATGGTATCGTAGGCTGGGGCCTAGGTAAAGCGGGTGAAGTAACTACAGCCATTGCTAAAGGAGTTGAAGCTGCAAAGAAAAACCTTATCAAAGTTCCAATTCTTAAAGGAACAGTTCCTCACGAGCAAATCGCTCGTTTCGGTGGATCTGAAGTTATGCTTCGTCCTGCTGCTCCCGGTACAGGGGTTAAGGCAGGGGGTGCGATGCGTGCCGTACTTGAGAGTGTGGGAGTAACAGATGTATTGGCAAAGTCGAAAGGTTCGTCTAACCCTCACAACCTTGTGAAGGCTACTATCGAAGCTTTGGGCGAATTGAGAGATGCTTACACTGTAGCTCAGAATAGAGGTATTTCTATGGAAAAAGTGTTTAAAGGTTAATTTGCAAAGAAAAAATTATTATGGCAAAAATTAAAGTTAAACAAGTAAAGAGCAGAATCAAATGTCCTAAAGACCAAAAGATGACATTAGACGCTTTGGGTCTTAGAAAGTTGAATCGTGTTGTAGAGCATGAAGACACACCGTCTATCAGAGGTATGATCAACAAGGTGAGCCATCTGGTTTCTGTTGTCGAGTAATTTAGTTTAGTAAGATAAAAAAATATAAAATATGAGTTTATCAAATATGAGACCTGCTGAAGGATCAACTAAAACCGGAAAGAGAATCGGACGTGGTACCGGATCTGGTTTAGGTGGCACTTCCACAAGAGGTCATAAAGGAGCTAAGTCCAGATCAGGTTATTCCAGAAAGTTTGGATTCGAAGGAGGTCAGATGCCAATTCAACGTCGTTTGCCTAAATTCGGTTTCAAAAACATTAACCGTGTTGAATACAAAGCTATCAACCTGGATGTTTTACAACGTTTAGCTGATGCTAAGAAACTTACTAAGATCGATGTTCAAACATTGATCGAAGCCGGTTTCCTATCAGGTAATCAATTAGTAAAGATACTTGGAAACGGAGCCCTTACTGCTAAAGTTGATGTAGAAGCACATGCCTTCTCTAAGTCAGCAGAAGCAGCTATTGAGGCTATAGGTGGAACAGTAACAAAACTGAAGTAAGATGGGATTGGTAAAAACACTGGAAAATATATGGAAGATTGAGGACCTTAGAAAAAGGCTCCTCATCACCTTCTTTTTCGTAGTGATCTATCGCTTCGGAGTTCACATCATCCTTCCCGGAGTAGATCCTCAGCAGCTTGCAAACTTGCATTCGATGACTGCCGGAGGTTTGCTCGGAATATTGGATATGTTCTCGGGAGGTGCATTTGCCAATGCGTCGATCTTTGCATTAGGTATCATGCCTTATATCTCGGCATCAATCGTTATCCAATTGTTGGGTATCGCGATACCATATTTCCAAAAGTTGCAGAGAGAAGGCGAAAGCGGACGTACCAAGATGAACCAATATACACGTTATCTGACAGTGGCAATCCTTGTATTCCAAGGACCTGCATACCTGTTGGGAGCGTTAGGACCTGCAGCCCCTTCTTCATGGGATTTTCTTATTCCTTCTACAATTATCCTTGCGGGAGGTAGTATGTTTGTTCTGTGGTTAGGAGAGCGTATCACAGATAAAGGTATAGGTAATGGTGTTTCTTTCATTATCCTTGTGGGTATCATATCACGTCTTCCACATGCGCTGATCGGTGAATTTACTTCCCGATTGAGCAACCCTGCGGGAGGATTGGTTATGTTTTTGGCAGAAATAGTATTTTTGTTACTAGTCGTTTGCGGAGCAATATTACTAGTGCAAGGTACTCGCCGTATACCGGTTCAATATGCTAAGAGAGTAGTGGGTAACAAACAATATGGCGGAGCTCGTCAGTATATTCCACTTAAGGTAAATGCAGCGAACGTAATGCCTATCATCTTTGCTCAGGCAATCATGATGGTGCCTGTTATGTTTGCAGGATTCTCTACCGATAAAACAGGTTTTCTAGGGTCTTTTACCGATCATACAAGTGTAGTATACAATGTTGTACTTGCCGTACTTATTATTGCTTTCACATGGTTCTATACTGCTGTTACCATCAATCCGGTGCAGATGGCAGATGAACTGAAGCGCAACAATGGTTTCATTCCGGGTATCAAACCGGGCAAAAAGACAGCAGACTATATCGACTCGATAATGTCCCGTATAACATTCCCGGGATCATTATTCTTGGCGTTGGTTGCTATCATGCCTGCATTTGCAAGTACTTTTGGAGTAAGCCGTGAGTTTTCTCAATTCTTTGGGGGAACATCGTTGCTGATTCTTGTGGGAGTTGTTTTGGATACACTGCAACAAATTGAGAGCCACCTATTGATGAGACATTACGATGGCTTATTGAAATCTGGTAGAATCAAAGGACGTTCGGGTTCGATCGCAGCTTATTAAGGAGGTTTATAAATGATATTCCTGAAAACAGACGAAGAAATTGAATTGATGCGTGAAGCTAACCGCCTGGTAGGTATGACCCTGGGCGAGGTAGCTAAACATATTAAGCCGGGGGTAACTCCTGCTCAGTTAGATAAAATTGCTAAAGAATTTATATACGATCACGGAGCAATCCCTTCTTTCTTAGGATACAAGGGTGCTCCGGGAACCGTAGATTTTCCGGGTGCTATATGTGCTTCGGTAAACGATCAGGTGGTACACGGTTTCCCTACTGATTATATTCTTAAAGATGGAGATGTGATCTCTGTTGATTGCGGTACTGAGAAGAACGGATTTTGTGGCGATTCGGCCTATACATTTTGTGTAGGAGAAGTTGCGGAAGATGTGAAAGCTTTGTTGCGGACAACAAAAGAATCTCTTTATCTGGGTATAGAAAAAGCTGTAGAAGGTAATCGTATAGGAGATATCGGTGAGGCTGTGCAGACATATTGCGAGAGACGTGGCTATTCGGTCGTTCGCGAACTGGTTGGACATGGTATAGGTCGCAAGATGCACGAAGCGCCCGAGGTTCCTAACTATGGTAAACGAGGTACAGGTCCTTTGTTGAAGAAAGGTATGTGCATCGCCATAGAACCGATGATTAATATGGGAAGCAAGAATGTCGTTTTCGAAAATGATGGGTGGACTATAAGAACTCGTGACCGTAAACCTTCGGCTCACTTTGAACACACAGTCGCTATTCGTCAGGGAAAAGCAGACATATTATCTACATTTGAATTTGTAGAAGCTGTTTTAGGAAGTAACGCAATTTAAAAAACCTTTTATTTATTTATGGCTAAACAATCGGCAATAGAACAAGACGGAGTTATAGTTGAAGCACTATCAAACGCTATGTTTCGTGTAGAACTCGAAAACGGTCACGAAATCACAGCACATATCTCAGGAAAAATGCGTATGCATTACATTAAAATACTTCCCGGAGATAAGGTACGTGTAGAGATGTCTCCTTATGATTTAACAAAAGGACGGATTTCATTCAGATACAAATAAAAAAAACATAAGATATGAAAGTAAGAGCATCAATTAAGAAGCGTACCGCTGACTGCAAGATTGTCAGAAGAAAAGGTCGCTTATACGTGATAAACAAAAAAAATCCTAAGTTCAAACAACGTCAGGGATAATTTATTAATTTTGCAAATTAATCTAAAAAATATATGGCAATAAGAATAGTTGGGGTCGATTTACCACAAAATAAGAGAGGCGAGATTGCCTTGACATACATTTATGGTATCGGACGTAGCTCTGCTAACAAAATCCTTGCTGAAGCAGGTATTGATAAAGATATCAAGGTAAAAGACTGGAACGATGATCAGGCCGGAGCTGTGCGTGAAATCATCGCTGCTCAGTTTAAAGTAGAAGGAGACTTGCGTTCGGAAGTACAACTAAACATCAAGCGATTGATGGATATAGGTTGTTACAGAGGTATCCGTCATCGTATCGGTTTACCATTGAGAGGTCAAAGTACTAAGAACAACGCCCGTACACGTAAGGGTAGAAAGAAAACTGTTGCTAACAAGAAAAAAGCTACAAAATAATTAATTTGATATGGCAAAAAAAACAGTCGCAGCGAAAAAGAGAAATGTTAAGGTGGATGCAATTGGCCAGGCTCATGTGCATTCTTCTTTCAACAATATCATTATATCGCTTACAAACAATGATGGGCAGGTTATCAGCTGGTCATCGGCAGGGAAGATGGGTTTCAGAAGCTCAAAAAAGAACACTCCTTACGCAGCTCAGATGGCAGCACAGGATTGTGCTAAAGTAGCATTTGACCTTGGACTAAGAAAGGTGAAAGTATACGTAAAAGGACCGGGCAATGGACGTGAGTCTGCTATCCGTACTATCCATGCAGCAGGAATCGAAGTAACAGAAATCGTTGACGTTACTCCACTTCCTCACAACGGATGTCGTCCTCCAAAACACAGAAGAGTTTAATCAAATTTAAAAATTGGATCTTAAATTGTGATTTGATTACAAAAACCCTCTCTGTAGTCGCGGCTGCACAATTTTAGCTTCATTTCATTATTAATTAGAAAGAAAATGGCAAGATATACTGGACCAAAATCAAAAATCGCCCGTAAATTCGGAGAGCCAATATTCGGACCTGACAAAGTTCTCTCAAAAAAGAACTATCCTCCGGGACAACATGGTAACGGAAGAAAAAAGAAATCGTCCGAGTACGGTATTCAATTACGTGAAAAGCAAAAAGCAAAATATACATACGGAGTACTCGAAAGACAGTTCCGTAATATGTTTGACAGAGCTCTTGCTTCACGTGGAATCACAGGGGAAGTATTACTTCAGATGTTAGAATCAAGATTAGATAATGTTGTATTCCGTCTAGGAATAGCTCCGACAAGAGCAGCAGCACGTCAGCTTGTTTCTCACCGTCATATTGTAGTAGACGGATCTGTGGTAAATATTCCTTCATATTCACTAAAACCAGGCCAATTGGTAGGTGTTCGCGAAAAATCAAAATCACTTGAAGTAGTAGGCGAAGCACTATCTGGTTTTAACCATAGCAAATACCCTTGGATCGAGTGGGATCAAGCTACGATGACAGGAAAATTCTTACATCTTCCTGAAAGAGCGGATATCCCTGAAAACATTAAAGAACAGTTGATCGTAGAGTTGTATTCTAAAAATTAATTAAATTCATGGCTATATTAGCATTTCAAAAACCGGATAAAGTATTGATGTTAGAAGCGGATGATTTCTTCGGAAAATTCGAATTTCGTCCGTTAGAACCCGGGTATGGTATTACCGTGGGTAATGCTTTACGCCGTATTCTGCTTTCATCTCTTGAGGGTTTTGCTATCACTTCTATAAAAATCGACGGTGTCGAACATGAATTTGCAACCGTACCGGGTGTTATAGAAGATGTAACGAATATAATATTGAACTTGAAACAAGTTCGATTCAAGCAAATCGTAGAAGAGATTGAAACAGAAAAGGTAAGTATTACTGTCTCAGGTACCGAAGTATTCAAAGCTGGAGATATAGGGAAGCATCTGTCAGGATTTGAAGTATTAAACCCTGATCTTGTAATTTGTCACTTAGACAAAAGTGCAAGCTTCCAAATAGAATTGAATATTAACAAAGGCCGTGGGTATGTACCTGCTGATGAAAATCGTAGTCTGTCCGACGATGTTAATGTTATAGCTATCGATTCTATTTATACTCCGATCCGTAATGTAAAATATGCGATAGAAAACTATCGTGTAGAGCAGAAAACGGACTATGAGAAATTAGTAATAGAAATAGCAACCGACGGGTCTATTCATCCAAAAGAAGCTTTGAAAGAAGCAGCTAAAATCCTTATTCATCACTTTATGTTGTTCTCTGACGAAAAGATTCTTCTTGAACAAAACGAAGTAGATGGTAACGAAGAGTTTGATGAAGAAATCCTGCACATGCGCCAGTTGCTTAAGACTAAGTTATCTGATATGAACCTTTCGGTTCGTGCACTTAACTGTCTCAAGTCAGCAGAAGTGGAAACACTTGGCGAATTGGTTCAGTTCAATAAGAATGACCTTCTTAAATTCAGAAACTTCGGTAAAAAATCGCTTACCGAGCTTGATGAGTTATTGGATAGCCTGAGCCTTTCATTCGGTATGGATATTTCTAAATATAAATTAGATAAAGATTAATAAGCGACATGAGACATAATAAAAAAATTAATCATTTAGGACGTAAAAGTGCACACAGAAATGCGATGTTATCCAATATGTGTACTTCTTTGTTACTTAGTCCTAATAAGCGCATCTTTACGACTGTAGCAAAGGCGAAAGCTTTGAGAAAAGTGGTTGAGCCTATTATTACTAAGTCAAAAGAAGATACAACTCAATCGAGACGTTTGGTTTTTCAGGAACTTCAGAGCAAAGCTGCTGTGACAGAACTGTTCCAAAATATCTCGCAGAAGATAGCCGACCGTCCGGGAGGTTATACACGTATCATCAAGACAGGTAATCGTTTAGGTGACAATGCTTCAATGTGTTTTATCGAATTAGTAGACTATAACGAAAACATGTTGAAAGAGAAGAAAGCTGCATCTAAAGGTAGAACTCGTCGTTCGAAGAAAAAAGATGATGATGCTCCTGCTGTAGAAGCTAAAGAAACTGCAAAAAAAGCGAAAGCTGAAAAAGCAGAAAAGGTAGAAAAAGCTGAAGAAGTAGAAGCTTTGGAAGTTGCACCAGAAACTTTGCCGGTAGTTGAAGAAGCTACTGCGCCTGAAGCTCCTGTTGCAGAAGAACCTAAAAAAGAAGAAGAGTAAGAAATTACTCTTTTATATAAAAGAAAAAAAAGTATCTGGGGTTCCAGATACTTTTTTTATTTTTTAAATCGCAGATTTTAATATGGGCATATTTTAAATTGCGACCTCTTTTTAATATAGTTTTTGTACACTGTGTTTTGTATGAAGGCTGAGAAGTCTTCTAAAAAATATATTATAAAGATGCATTTCTTTTAAAAACGTTGCATATAAATGTTGCAAAAAATAAAATATTTTTCATTTTATTTTGTAACTGATTGTTGTATAATTATTTGCGATGTATTATTTTTTTTATTTTATTGTAAATTTTGTGGAAAGACTAGCTCCGGTATCGTCTACTACGGTCAAAGTATGCTCTCCTTTTTCGGGAATATATTCTTTTTTGTGAAAGATTTCAGTTTCTCCAATATATTGCCCATCGAGATGCCAGAACACACGGCTCTGAGGATTTCTGTGAGCCAGCTCAAATACAAGTTGTCCCGGAGAGCCATCCAACTGTTTCGGTAGCGAAATGAGGGCATTCGGAAAAGGATAAATGAACTCCATGGGTTTCACATCCGAATCTTTGATACATTCGGGAGAATATGGAGGTAGAGGACGATAAGAAGGGTGCTGCTCTTTGTAATACCATTCCCACGATGGCGGTAGAATGAACCATGATGTATGTACAATACCTCTGCTGCCTGCGCAGTTTTCGTAAACTTGATAACGCATATCCTCCGACAGGTGCACAAGTTTGTGATATGGGCATGGCTTTGCTTCCAGTCCTTTTTTACAAATCCACATCGTATCTATTTCTGTTTCGGGGCAATTCATGCTTTTCAAAAATCCACTTTCGTGGCATATCTCTGCTCTTACAAGATCTCGATCAGGTCTTTCGAACCAACGGCTTTGCGGTAATGAGCTGAATATGTCGAACATCACCATGCCCGCAGTACGAGCACCGGTTAGCCCGGGGCGTCCTTCTCCATCCGAATTTCCAACCCAGACTCCAACTACATATTTGGGATTTACACCCACAGCCCATCCGTCACGAAACCCAAAGCTGGTTCCCGTTTTCCACGCTATCTTTTGTATAGATGGTATCGACCGCCAATCTATTTCTTCGGGGCGGTTTAGGTTTGTCAGTGCATCGAATGTTTGCCAGATTGCTCCTGCCGAAAATAACGGATTCCTTATACGGTCGCCTTTCTCACCATTATTTTTATTCAGTATATAAGAGGGTTGACCCATTTCATAATATCTGCCGTCTTCGTTATAAAAGTTTAATTGCTGCGCCATATTCAAGTACATAGAGCTTATATCCCATAGTTTCCCTTCAGCACCACCTAATATAAGAGACAGACCATAATTGTCGGCAGAACGGTTGAGTGTAGTCATCCCCGCTTTTTTTAGCAGGTTATAGAATTTGGGTATGCTATAGTTGCGTAGAGATACGACAAACGGGACGTTTAGGGAGCGTGCAAGAGCTTCGGATGCATAAACGGCCCCATCGTATTGCAAGCTGAAGTTCTTGGGCGCAAACCCTCCTATATTGATCGGTATGTCGGGTAGGAGTTGATTGGGGAGTAATTCTCCCTCTTGCAACATAGCACAATAGAGAAAAGGCTTGAGTATACTGCCTGTACTGCGAGGAGCTTGTATGATGTCTACCTGATTGGCGGAGATATCTTTCTCGAAATCAACGTTCCCGCAATAGGCGACAACCTCATTCTTTTCTACATCGAAAACTATTGCTGCTATATTTTTAATTCCATTTTGGGCAAATTCTGCATTCCAGCGGTTAAGGATAGATTCTGTCTGTTCCTGTTGGTATTTATCTATCGTCGTTGTTATATGTTTACCTCCATCCTCTTTGTATATGCGGGTAACTAAGTGCGGTGTTATCTGGGGTAGTGCATAAGGCTGAAAGGGTAAGGGTTCGCCCACTGCCAGTTCGTAGTCTATTTTCTCTATAATACCTCGCTGATGAAGTGTTTCCAGTAACTTGTTTCTTTTGTTCAGAAGCTTATCTCTGTTTTTACCGAAGTGCATCAGGCTCGGAGAATTGGGGAGCACGGCGAGGGTTGCTGCTTCTGCCCATGATAGTGTTGCCGCTTGATGTCCGAAGTATCGCCACGATGCAGCGTCTATTCCTACCACGTTGCCTCCCATCGGAGCATGAGATGCATACAGATTGAGTATTTCGTCTTTGGAGTAGGAAAATTCGAGTCGTGTAGCCAATATCATCTCTATAAACTTCTCTCCGAATGTACGATTCTCTTTCCGAGACAGACGGATGGTTTGCATGGTGATAGTACTTGCCCCGCTGATAATTTTTCCGCTGCTGATATTCTGTTTTATAGCACGTGCTATTGCTAAAGGGTTTACTCCCCAATGTGCACGGAAGTGCTGGTCTTCGAACTCTATCAGGCAGATCTTATACTTTTCAGGGATGGAATCACTTGTCGGAAAACGCCATTGCTGATCATCTGCAATACGTGCGCCAAGTAGTTCTTCGTGTCTGTCGGATACAACTGTACTATATGGTACATGGAATAGGGGGAAAGGCAAACAAAATATATACCAGATAAGAAGAATGAGACAAATCGGAATACCTATTTGGTATTTCTTTTTTGCTCCTTTATACTTCTCCCATAAGCGGAAAATAAAAGCTTTGCTCTTTTGTATATATCGTTCAATCATGTATTCTTATAGCATATTTGTGTTCGATGCAATCTTCGCCTTTGCAAATAATCAGGGTTTCAAAGTCAGGAACTTTAACCATACCTAACGATTGCATCAACCTGACAGAAGGGATGTTTCTTGAATCGGTGATCCCTATTATTTCTTTTACATCTTTATTTTTAAGGAAATAACGAATAAGAATGCTCAATGATTCTCTTGCTAGCCCCATGCCCTGATACTCGGGCGAAATATTGCAACCCACTTCTGCTATATTTTCGCTAATCTTGAATGCACAATCACCTATCACTTTTCCCTGATACACGATAGCCAAGCCTATCCATTGGTCTTCTTCGTCTAAATCGGGATTACAGCATCGGCTAACAAAGTCTTTCGTTTGCTGCATTGTGAAAGGTTCCCAATATTGATATTTGGCAACTTCGGGTAACGAGCGATAATTGTATATGGTCTCAGTATCGGTTTCTAAGATTGCTCTTAGTTTTATTCTTTCCGAGTGTAGCGTAAAATTCATTTCTTTCTGATTAAATGTTCTTCGATAAGTTTGGCGGATAACTTAACGAACTTAGAACATCGTTTTTTACCATCGGCAGGTTCGGGTTCTTTCTCCAACTCGAGTAAGAGATTCTGACAGACGACTGATTTGTTTTCTTTCTTAAATTCACTCATTAGGTATTGTGCTTTATCGAATGAATATTGTTTTCCTTCCTGATCGTTGGCTTTTGCCGTTCCTGTCTCCAGTCCGGCTATCATTGTCATGGCGGATACAGCTCCGCACATTTCGCGAGTACCGGCCATTCCGCCTCCAAATGTACAGGATAGTTTCAGGGCTGTTTCAGGATCGATGCCATATATATCCGCATAAGCTGTAAAAACAGCTTGAGCGCAATTATAACCGCTGTTGAATAAAGCGATTGCTTTTTCTACTCTGTTTTGCATATCGTTCATTTGTTATTAAGAGTTCGGCTATGTAAATGTACGAAAGAAAAGAAAAAGACGAAATGTTTTCTTATTTTTGTACGTTTTCAGATTTTAAATATGGAAAAAGAATCTCAAGGATTTAGTATATGGAAGATATTGCTGCCTACCTTCATCGGTATAGGAGTTATCATATATATGCTTAGCCGCGAGTTTGACATGTCTGATCTCAAACAGATAACCATTACAGAACATACTGTATTCTGGATATGTATAGCCTTTTGTTTTATGCTGGGGCGTGATATCGGCTTTACAATTCGTTATCGCTATCTTACCGAAAAGCAATTGTCGTGGATACAATGTATCAAAGTCACTCTATTGGCTGAATTCGGTTCGGCAATAACACCTTCGGTAGTAGGAGGTTCTACAATGGCTGTTGTTTTCTTGACAAAAGAGAAAATCCCTGTCGGGCGAAGTACGGCAATGGTTTTTGTTACGTTGTTACTCGACGAAATGTACTTTGTTGTTACATTTCCTATTCTACTTCTTCTTATCCCTTTCGATACTTTGTTTTCCGACCATTCGGCTCTTGGTAACGGAGTGTTAGCTTTGTTTGCGGTCGCTTATCTCATAAAAATGGTTCTGTGTACACTGCTGATAATTGGGCTGTTTTTTAGACCTCAGGCAATACGCTGGCTTATTATTAAATTCTTTCGATTGCCTTTTTTGAGGCGATGGCACAAAAGTGCGGTGAAGGCGGGCGATGATCTCGTTATTAGTTCGAGGGAAATACGAGGAAAAGGCTTCTCTTTTTGGTGGCCTCTGATACTCGCTACCATTTTGTCTTGGGGTTCACGATACCTGGTAGTCAATGCTATCTTTATGGCTTTCTTTACTGTGCATGACAACCTGCTTATCTTTGCCCGCCAGTTTGTGATGTGGATTATGATGGTAGTAAGTCCTACACCCGGAGGAAGCGGTTTCAGTGAGTTTATCTTTAAAGAATACCTGAGCGAATTCATACCATTAGTAGGGGTTGTGCCGCTGATGATTCTTTTGTGGCGATTGCTTACTTATTATAATTACCTCTTGGTGGGGGCATTAATTGTTCCTCGCTGGGTGAAGAAATCTTTTGGAAAACAACAAGAAAAGGAAGAGAACTAAATCTCTTTACAATATTTATTATTTCAGACTTCACTTTTAGAAAGTTTCAAAATAAACTATTCTTTATTTTTGACTATTTTCGCAAACGAATAACCAATTAAAAAATTATTGTATGAAATTAAAACTAATATTGCTGTCGGCGTTCTTTATTTCTATCCTTACTGCAAATGCACAGTCTGTGGTTGGTAAATGGAAAACATTTGATGATGAAACCAAAGAAGCTAAATCGATTGTAGAAATCACCGAACGTGGCGGTAAAATCTATGGGAAAGTGATCGAGATACTCAATCCGGCAAAAAAAAATATAAAGTGTCAGAATTGTTCGGGGGCCGATAAAGACAAACCGGTTCTTGGTCTTGAGATTCTAAAAGGCTTATCTAAAGATGGCAAAGAATATAGTGACGGAAAGATACTCGACCCTTCGAATGGTAAATTGTATAAATGTACCGTATCGCTTGACGGAAACGATAAACTGAAAGTAAGAGGCTATGTCGGCATTTCGGCTTTTGGAAGGACGCAGGTCTGGACAAGAGTGAAGTAAATCTACGAAGTTGCTAATCTGTGAAAAACCCAATTTTTGTATTAGCTCCCGATTCATTTAAAGGTTCCATGACAGCCAAGCAAGTGTGTGATGCGATGGAAAGAGGTATAAAAAGAATCTACCCCGAAGCAATATGCACGAAAATACCAATGGCAGATGGAGGAGAGGGAATTGTGCAATCTTTGGTAGATGCTACCGACGGTAAGATATATGAAGAGCGTGTAACAGATCCGTTAGGAGGTATTGTTTCTGCCAAATATGGAATTCTGGGAGACGGATCTACTGCCGTTATTGAGATGGCATCGGCAAGCGGGCTCTACTTGATAGATAAGGGTAGCCGCAATCCACTTGTGACTACTACATACGGCACAGGTGAGTTGGTTAAGGCATGCCTCAGTAGAGGCGTAACAAAAATAATATTGGGAATAGGAGGTAGCGCTACCAACGATGGTGGCGCAGGCTTCGCCCAAGCGTTAGGGGTCAGATTTCTTGATAAAGAAAATAAAGATCTGCCGTTTGGCGGATTAGCTCTCCGAGAACTGGATAGGATAGATCTTTCGTCTATAGATAAGCGATTACAAGATATAGATATTGAGGCAGCCTGTGATGTATCCAATCCTTTGTGTGGAGAAAACGGAGCCTCTTTTGTTTTCGCACCGCAGAAAGGAGCTACTGCGGAAATGGTAAGTGCGCTGGACGATGCCTTGCTACACTATGCAGAAGTGATCAAAAATCAACTGGGCAGAGACGTGAAAGATGTCCCGGGAGCCGGTGCCGCCGGAGGTCTCGGAGCCGGATTGCTAACGTTTACAAATGCACGTTTGCAGAAAGGGATCGATATTGTAATTGACTATACCGATCTTAAAGCTGCTATAAAAAAGGCTGATGTAGTATTTACGGGTGAAGGTAAAATCGATTCTCAAACCCAATATGGGAAAACCCCTTATGGTGTCGCTCAACTAGCACGAGCGGAAGGGAAAAAAGTAATAGCTATTGCAGGAGATCTGGAAAAAGGAGCACAGGAGTTATATGCTTGTGTCTTTGATTTTATAATTCCCATTAAACCTGAAAATGTTTCCCTGGACGAATCGATGAAAAGAGGAGAGGAGTATGTAGAGCAGGCTATTGCAGATTTCTTGACGAAGCATGAATTATAATTATTGACTAAAATATTATGAAAAAACAAGCTGTTTTATTTTTACTTGCAATCTTTGCTTTGTGTTCTGTACAGGCTCAGACTGTGGATACAATTGAGGTATTCAGTCCTAAAATGAACCGAAGTATTAAAAATGTGATAATTCTTCCTGATGGATATAAGAAGGATGGTACGGTTAAATACCCTGTACTGTATCTTCTGCATGGCTACTCAGGACGTTATGATTCGTGGGTGTCGCTCAAACCAACACTACCGCAAGATGCTACCCGATTGGGGATGATCGTTGTTTGTCCCGATGGACAAAATAGTTGGTATTGGGATAGCCCTATCGATCCTAAGTTTCAGTTTGAGACCTATGTGAGCAAAGAATTGGTGCAGTATATCGACCAAAATTATAAAACAATAACTTCACCCAAAGGCCGTGCGATAACAGGGCTTAGCATGGGTGGTCATGGAGGTTTGTGGCTAGGTATAAATCATCCTGATGTTTTTGGTGCGTGCGGGTCGATGAGTGGAGGTTTAGATATTCGCCCTTTCCCAAACAACTGGGATATGAAGCTGCGTATAGGTTCGTATAAAGAGAACTCCGAATTGTGGGATAGCCATACGGTAATCAATCAATTGGATAAGATAGAACCGGGCTCGTTATCTATTATTTTCGATTGCGGAACAGACGACTTTTTCTATCAGGTAAACGAGCAATTGCACAAAGAAATGGTATATCGAAATATCAAGCATGATTATATCGTTCGTCCGGGAGGACATACAGGAGAATACTGGAATAATGCAATTGATTATCAAATGCTATTTTTTTATAAGTTTTTTAAGCAGAAATAGCTAACTTTACTGTTCTTTGCATCAAATGACTAAATGGAACAGAAAGATGTTATAATCGTAGACCGGCAAGGTATAACCCGTATCGGGATGGAGACGCTGGTAGGTGAGACAAAAAAAGCCTCTTCGGTACTTTTCACGGAAAGTAAATCCGAACTGGTAAGATTGTTGAGCTCTCACCCCGAAGCCGTTGTGATACTGGATTATACCCTGTCTGATTTTATAAGCGTAGATGACTTGCTGAATGTAGGTTATCGTTTTTCGCATGTAAACTGGTTGTTATTCTCCGAAGAACTGAGCTATGACTTCCTGCGCAGATTGACATCTACGAGCGAAGCATACAGTATTGTTCTCAAGTCGTCGGGACTCGATGAAATAAATATTGCGCTGGCTCATGTATTAAGGGGCGAACGTTTTATTTGTGCAAGGGTTGCCAACCAATTACTGCAAGCACAGAAAGCACCTACCGATACTGTGGATCATATACTGACCTCTACAGAAAAAGAAATACTGAAAGAAATAGCCATAGGGCGTACTACAAAAGAAATTGCGGCGAATCGCAATCTTAGCTTTCATACTATCATTACCCACCGTAAGAATATCTTCCGCAAGCTGGAGATAAATAATGTGCACGAAGCAACGAAATATGCGATGCGTGCAGGGCTGATTGATATGGCAGAGTATTATATATGATTCTCAGATAATAATTTATTCATACACTCTTTTTGTTCATATTACTCCTTTGTCATTCTGAACGGAGTGAAGAATCTCGGTGCTATAAAGAGTCGGGATGCTTCGTCACCTCAGCATGACAAAGAGAATATATGGGCACTAAGCTTTTTTGATTACTCAATATTAACAGGATTTACATATCAATTTCCGAACGAAATTTATCTGTAAGATGTTCTAAAAAAGTGCTCTAATTAGGGTACTAACTAAATAGTTATATCTTTGTATAAATCGTTATTAATCGATTAATATAAACCAAAACGAAAAAATAAATGCAAAATATTGACAATCAAAAGGAATATAAAGTACTCTTCGTCTGTTTAGGAAATATCTGCCGCTCTCCTGCTGCGGAAGGAATTTTCAAAACGATGGTAAAAGAGCAGGGGTTAACTGATAAGATTGCGGTTGATTCGGCGGGAACGTCAGGATATCATATCGATGAATTGCCCGACTTACGAATGAGAAAACATGCAACTCGGAGAGGGTATACGCTGGATTCTTTGTCTCGTAAGTTCACGGTGAACGACTTCGATAATTTTGATCTTATCTTGGTGATGGACGACAACAATCATCGTGATGTAATGCGACTGGCACCCGACTTGGAATCGGAAAAGAAGGTATACCGTATGATGGATTTTTCGCAAGACTTTGTACACGATCACGTACCCGATCCTTACTACTCGGGCGCTGATGGCTTCGAGCTGGTTCTCGATCTGCTGGAAGATTCTTGCGATGGGCTGCTGAATAAAATAAAGAAAGGTGAATTGTAACTAATTCACCTTATCTATTTGTCCTCCCTCGAAGAAATTGATTATATTTTTTACCACTTCGTGAGCCATATCTCGTCGTGCGCTATAAGTGCCTGTTCCGGCATGAGGAGACAGAATGGCATTATCCAATTCCAATAGTTCAGGGTGAATCTTAGGCTCTTTTTCGAACACATCAAGACCCGCCGCATATATTTCTCCTATTTTCAAGGCTGTGGCAAGAGCTTTCTCGTCTACCAGTTGCCCACGGGCAGTATTGATAAGTATAGCACTGTTTTTCATTTTCTTGAATTCGGCTTCTCCCATCAGGTGATAAGTCTCGGCTGTGGCAGGTGCGTTAAGCGATACCACGTCCGACTCTTTGAGGAGTGTGTCGAAATCTACATAGGTGGCGTTATACTTCTCTTCAATGTCTTTTGGCAGCCTGTTTCTATTATGATAAATGATGTTCATGCCCGATGCTAAGGCTCTGCGTGCAACCGCCTGCCCGATACGCCCCATGCCATATATACCAAGCGTTTGCCCATAAAGCGAAACACCCAAATCTCCATATATACTCCAATCGAGTCTGACGCCTGAGTGCAGCTTGTGATTGTAATAAGCTACTTTACGTGCTGTTGCCATCATCAGGGCAAAGCACAACTCGGCTGTGGGTTCTAGTACCGATTGGGGAGTATTGGTTACGGCAATGCCTTTCGAGGCTGCGTATTCCACATCTATATTGTTATACCCTACGCCATAGTTGGCTATCAGTTTTAGGTTTTTTGCCTTATCTATAATCTCTGCATCTGTCTGAAACGAAAAATTAGGGACGAATACGTCTATGTCGGATATCCGTTCCAAAATTTCATCTTTTGTGAACAGCTTGTTTTCGGGGTATATAATGATAAACTTTCCTTCAAGTCCGGCAAAATCTTCCCGCTTGAAATTATGCCCCATCAATATCTTTTTCATCTTAATGTTTTTAATCTTTTTTCAAACCAAAGTTTCCGTTTGTAATAACTACTGAGTACCCTTTGTTTAGCTCTAACGTCCAACCATTCCCCGATAATTTATATCCATCCATATTAGTCGGGTTTGTTATTGTGATTGTTTTCCAATCCGAACTTACTAATGCTCCATCGGTAACTGTTAATGTACCCCATTCATCTATAACTCTAACGTTAGGATATACAGTCCCTTTATTTTCAAGAGGCATAATGTTACGTGGGTCAAAGTTTATCCTCATCTTTTCCAATTTTATTTCGAAATGAGGCTGTTCGATAAATTTGGATTTGTATTCTACTATAAGTTTCTGAATTTTTTCTTCGCGGATGACCTCTTCATTTGTAATCTCCGTGCCATTATATGAGTTCGCAATTTGGCTCACGACATCCTTCAAACTTGAAGGAATTTTCACTTGAAAAGCATCAATAAGAAAATTACTGAGATTGGTATTATCATTTATACTTCTGTTCCAACCTTGCTTCCTCTTATCCAATAAATAACCATAGGCAGGGATCGTCTGATAGGCGAAAGAGCGTACAAAAGTGGGGTTTTTCATAGATCTATCAATATTCTTCACAAAGTGTTCTCCCTTTTGTTTTTCGGGTCTTTCACAACTTGCTTCGCCTGTATATTCGGCAAGGCCTTCATTGAGCTCTAGTTTATTTTCCTCGGTATCCGCCTCGGAGAAAAGAGATTGCCTGTATTTTCTGAATATGAATGCATTCGTCACATGCTCATTAATCTGGGATGTTGTCGATGCCGAAACTGCTTTTTTAAGAGCCTCTAATTCTAATCGCAAGTATATCCGGCCATCTCTACTGTCAAGATGAGCACAGTTGCCATTACTTTGGCTAAATCCCAGTTCCGGTTGCACAACATGGAACCGTTCATGAAGCAATAAACTTATTCGATCATATTTATTTTCGGGCAAAGGCAGCATCACTGTAGCCCAATCTGTTCCGTTCCATCGGATAGAAGTGTTAGCGATATTTTCCTTTTTGGAGAAAATTCCGGTATAGATATGATTGTCTTGTTTTAGTTCGCCTAACGAGTCTTGTACATTCGCATAGATTTCTTTCGTTGCCGGATTAATCAACATTATAGGACCAAAGATATTTTTACCCCAAAGGTTCTTACTTTTCTTTGCAGCAACTTCCGCTTCCTTAAAGTATACATTCACCTCATCGGTGCGTAAAGCCATTTTCTCTTGACCGAAAGAGCCTAGAGAAACAAACATTAAGATGATAAATAATATTCTTCTGCCCATTTTATACAGTAATTAAGTCGTTGGTAAAAAATAATGACGTATTTCTTGTATTGAAAGATCTCTGTGTGACACTTTTTACTCTGTGGTAAAAGAAGGGAAATGAGAATACGAGAGTAATTCCTTTTTATAACTTGCTTTATTTATAAAACACCCGAATCCACCAGTATTTCTCTTATTCGAACCCAATCTATATAGGGCCTATCAGATGTGGGATCATCTAGAACAAGTGGGCAACCCAGAGCCGCATCATCTATGTAAAGATGTCCATAGGCCTTGGGCGATGATGTCCAAAACCGTTGAGTCGGATTTTTTTGGATGCCATACAAAGGTATGCCATTATCTTCAAACCATTTTACGGCTTCTGTCAGTACGTTTTCTTCAACGATGACCTCCTCGCCATTTATTTTTTTCTTCTTTTTGCGGTCGCTGCGCATCGTAAAGAGTATCAGCCGATGACCCTTATCCGTTAGTTCTTTCAAAACAGGGATTGCGCCAATATCTTTTCCTATATTCGGGAACTCATGTGTTACACATGTCCCGTCAAAATCTATACATATATCCATATTACTTAAAACAGAAATAAAACGCTTTTGTTTACAAATCGAAAAACCCGGATTATAACTAATCCGGGCCTATATCAAAAGAATAATTTTCTGAGAAATTATTACTTGTTTTCAGAAGTTCCGTTTATATCGTCTTCAAGGCCATTTACACCATCTTTGAAGCTTTTTACTCCTTTACCCAATCCTTTCATGAGTTCAGGAATTTTCTTTCCTCCAAACAATAGTAAAACAACAATGGCAATGATGATGATTTCTCCGGTTCCTAAGTTTCCTAAAAATAAAAGAGTGTTCATCTAGCTATTAATTTATATCGTTATACATTTAGATTGCTAAAGTAGTCAGAATAAAATTATTCTTGATAACTTTTTACATCTTTTAAATAAAGGTTTTATTATACTGGGGTAACGAAGTTCGTCGGCTTCTTTTACCGTATACATCATAAAAAACTTACTGCTAATGAAGCTTTCTTTAGATCCGATTTTTTGTCAAATAGAATTATTTGTCTAATTTAGGGTGCTTAAGAACCAGAACTAATTTATTAATATTATGAGAATTATTAAAATTTCTTTTGCTTTGCTTGTTGCTTTGGTAGCAAGCGTTAGTATGTTTGCACAATTGCCTGTATCTCTAGGAGTAAAGGCCGGAATGAATTTGTCCGAGTTGCAAAATGTAGATGATGATAATAAGGTTGGTTTCAATATTGGGCTAACTGCCGAGCTTGCATTGCCAAGTAGTTTTTATTTGATGTCGGGACTTGAGTTTACAACGAAAGGAACCAAAGGTAAAAATGTACCAGTTAATGTTTCCGGCACGAAGGATAAAGTTACCTATAATTCGATGTATATTCAATTGCCTATACATGCCGGATATAAACTGGATTTAACACCCGGCACTAAACTCGTATTCCGTGCAGGGCCGTATTTGGCTTATGGAGTAGGCGGAAAAATAAAATCGGATGCAAAACAATTTGAAGATCAGGATTTCTTTGGGGATGATACCAATCGTTTCGATTTTGGAATTGGCGGAGCTGTAGGTGTTGAATTTTTAAATAAAATAAATGTTAGCCTTGGTGCCGATCATGGATTAACCAAAGTATTTAAAGATACTAAAATCAAAAATCGGGCTGCATATATCAGTGTAGGATATAAATTCTGATCCGTTCTATTGTAAGCTTATTAAGAACTATCTGTCTTGATTTACTTTTTGCATTTTCAGCTATAAAGTTTATCTAATAAGAGAGAGTTCTTTGATATAACAGGGTGACAAAAGGTGACATTTTACAACATGCTTAAAAGTGTCACTTTTGTCACTTTTTGATTGTAAATGGTTGATATATAATGAATAAATTTTTCGCTAAATTGTCACTTTTTAGGCTTTTGTCGATACTTTTTACGGTTTATAGTTGATCCCGGCTTTGCGTGCTTGGGCATGTTGCAGTCTTCTGGGAACATTATAGAGCCTGCCATCTTTTATCAGTCGCGAACCGGTTTGCTTAAACCAGAATGATATGTTATTTGCTATACATAGTTCGTGCAGTTCCATGATCCAGTCGAAATTGCAAGGGCGTGCATCTTGACCCGATTCGCCTCCGGCTGTAATATGCTCTACCCATGACCCGATGTAAGGGTTCAGGTCTATCCTTTCCAAGAGAGGTTCGCATATAATCATTTTGTGCTTGATGGGAGCAGCTTTGTAAATAGGCAGCCTGTAGTCAGCTCTATCCTGATTCTCTACCGTGCAGCAAATGGTGACATTGTCGTAGCCATCGCCCCAGTCGTCGGGTAGTCCTACTGTCAGTTGGTCGATGCGTTTGGTTATCATCAGAAAGGTTAGGTCGCTCCGTTCTCGTATCATTCGCCATGCTTCGGGACGCCATTGATCTGCGTCTTTGTTGAAGAAGCCGGATGTGAAGCAGGTGTATACTTCTGTGCCGGATGGTATTTTGTATTCTCCGTTTCTCTTTTTCCGGATGGGTACATCGAAGTTTTTTGTTTGGGTTACAACTGTGCTGTCTATGCCTCGTCTTGCATCACCACGATACACATAGCAGTGTTTGCAACCTTCGCTTATCTTGTGACAGCCGTGCCACGGATTCCATAGTGCTGACATAATCATTCTTTGTGACTTCAAATATAAGAAAAGCATAGTGAGTTTTTCACTTTATACCAAAAGTTTATATCTTTGTGCACCCATGTAAATTGATTATAAATAACAACCATATAATATGTTCGAAAGTTTAAGTAATAGATTAGAGCGCTCGTTTAAGATACTGAAGGGTGAAGGTAAAATCACCGAAATAAATGTTGCGGAAACCCTAAAGGATGTTCGCCGTGCTTTATTAGATGCCGACGTAAACTATAAGACAGCAAAACAGTTTACCGAGACTGTGAAGGAAAAGGCAATGGGGCAGAATGTGCTTACTGCCGTTAAGCCTGAGCAATTGATGGTGAAGATAGTTCATGATGAACTTGCTGCCTTGATGGGTGGAACCGCTACAGATGTTCATCTGAAAAGCAATCCGGCTGTAATCCTTATGTCGGGTCTTCAGGGTTCGGGTAAGACTACTTTCTCAGGAAAGCTTGCCAAGATGCTGAAGTCTAAGAAAGGTAAGAATCCGTTGCTTGTAGCCGGAGACGTTTACCGTCCTGCTGCGATCGAACAGTTGAAGATATTAGGAGAGCAAATCGAAGTCCCTGTATATTGGGAAGAGGGAAGTAAGAACCCGGTACAGATTGCTCAAAATGCAATTAAGCATGCAAAGCAAAATGGCAATGACCTTGTTATTGTCGATACCGCCGGTCGTTTGGCTATCGATGAGGAGATGATGAAAGAGATCACAGCGATTAAGGATGCTGTGAAACCTGACGAAATTCTCTTTGTAGTAGACTCCATGACAGGACAGGATGCGGTGAACACAGCAAAAGAATTTAATGACAGGCTCAACTTCGACGGGGTAGTGCTTACCAAGCTAGATGGTGATACGCGTGGTGGTGCTGCGCTTTCTATCCGTTCGGTTGTAGACAAGCCGATCAAGTTTGTGGGTACAGGCGAAAAGATGGACGCATTGGATGTATTCCACCCTGAGCGTATGGCAGACCGTATATTGGGCATGGGTGACATCGTTTCGCTCGTAGAAAGAGCACAGGAGCAATACGATGAGGAAGAAGCTCGTCGCCTACAAAAGAAAATAGCAAAGAACCAGTTTGACTTCAACGACTTTATCGGACAGATACAGCAAATCAAAAAGATGGGTAATCTGAAGGATTTGGCGTCTATGATTCCGGGAGTTGGTAAGGCTATTAAAGATATGGATATTGATGATGATGCTTTCAAGAGTATCGAAGCTATCATTTATTCGATGACACCCAAAGAGCGTTCAACTCCTGAAATCCTGAACGGAAGTCGCCGTGAGCGTATCGCTAAAGGTAGCGGAACATCTATCCAAGAGGTGAATAAGCTTATCAAGCAGTTTGACCAAACTCGTAAGATGATGAAGATGATGACTCAGATGAAAGGTGGCAAAATGCCGAATATGAGAAGGTAATTCTTTATAGAACGATATAAAAAGAAAATCCGAATCGTATGATCCGGATTTTCTTTTTTAGTATATAGATGCCTTACAGGCCTTTTTCGCTTAAGTATCTTTCTGCTTCTATCGCAGCTTGACAACCACTTCCGGCAGCTGTAATAGCTTGACGATATATAGGGTCGGCTACGTCTCCTGCGGCAAAAACGCCTTCTACTCCTGTTTTCGGAGTACCTGGTGTTGTGATAATATATCCTACAGGGTCGAGGTTAAGCTGCGCCTTGAATATGTCCGTATTAGGCTTGTGTCCTATAGCAAGGAAGAATCCGTCGATCTTGATATCGAACTTTTCTTCGTTTGGTTCACCGAGGTGTCTTACTACATGTACTCCTTCTACGCCATTTTCGCCAAAAAGTCCTGTCGCGTTGCATTCGAATAAGATCTCTATCTTAGGATTTTGCATAGCTCTGTCTTGCATCACCTTCGATGCACGCATATGTGCTTTACGTACAATCAGATACACTTTTTCGGCTAGTCCTGCCAGATAGATTGCTTCTTCACAAGCAGTGTCTCCACCACCAACAACAGCTACAACCTTCTTGCGATAGAAGAATCCGTCGCATGTAGCACACGCAGAAACTCCCATGCCTGCATATTTAGTTTCGTCTGATAGACCTAAGTATTTGGCACTGGCTCCTGTTGCTATAATAACAGTATCTGCTTCAATCACTTTTTCGCCATCGATAGTCACTTTGTGCGGATGAGAAGAGAAGTGTGCTGCTGTAGCTATACCAAAGCGTATATCAGCGCCAAAGCGTGTAGCCTGCTTCTTTAGGTCTTCCATCAGTTCGGGGCCGGTAATACCTTCAGGGTATCCCGGGAAGTTTTCAACCTCGGTAGTTGTTGTTAATTGTCCTCCGGGTTGTATTCCTTCATATAGTACCGGAGAAAGATTTGCTCTCGACGCATAAATAGCTGCAGTGTATCCCGCAGGTCCTGAGCCAATAATGAGGCAACGTACTTTTTCGTTCATGTCTTATATTTTTATATGTTTTGTTTATATTTTATACAAATATATAGAATTTGCTTATATCTTCAAAGGTTATTCGGTTCGTATTTTCTATGTAATGATAAACACAATCTATGTTATCTAAGGTCTACTATTTCTGCATTAGGATAATCTTTCTTATTGAAAGAAAAAGTAGCATCGGGAATATTAGTTCCTGTTTGATAGCTTTTTATAGATAAGATATTTTGTATGCCGGCTTTATCTGTCAGTGTGATCTTTGAGAATACATTGCTGGCTTTATCTATTTGTACCAGTATTTTGGTGATGTCTGCATTCTTCTTTTGGGGAATCAGTTCTATCTCCAAAACAGTTTTTCCTCCTATTCTTTTTTCTCCTTTGTAGGATAGATTATAGCCTTTCTTATAAATACTGAAAAGCATAGAAGGGCTTATTCCTTGTAGCTCTGCACCTGTAGGATTGCTGATGTTTACCTCTTCAGTATCTTTTACATACACCCATTGTGTTTTACCGTCGAACCAAGTAATAGCATCGGGGATTTCTATCTTGAACTTGTCTCCCTTCATATAAGCCTTGCCATCGTAGCTATATACCAGTTTAGCCTTCGTGTCTTTAGAGTCTAAAGTAAAGCTTGCTACAACCCCTCCGGCTTTGTTGTATGTTTCGGCGGCTTTATCTAAGATCGAGCGTGCATCTTGTGCAGAAATGCTCAATGTGAATACTAAGAGTGATATAAGGGAAAGTAACTTTGTTTTCATCTTTGGTTATATTGTTTAGCTTCTTTGACTTTGTTATTCATTAAAGGTTTAAATATTAAACTTGGCTAGTCTTTTTTCCGGCAGAATGATATTGACCATTAAGGAGGCTTAGCCAAATGAATTTAACTTCTGTTCTAAGCTGTATTCGTCAGCAATAAGAACATCACGAGCCTTGCTGCCTTGTGTTGGCCCTACAATCCCTGCTGCTTCCAATTGATCCATCAGGCGGCCTGCACGGTTGTACCCGATGGAGAACTTGCGCTGTATTAGCGATGTAGATCCTTGCTGGTGAACTACGAGAAGGCGTGCAGCTTCTTCAAATAGTGGGTCTTTATCATTGAGGTCGATACTTCCACCTTTGTCTTCGCCCATCTCGCTTATATATTCAGGGAGTTCGAATGCGCTCGAATAGCCTTGTTGGTTTCCGATATATTGTGCTATACCTTCCACTTCAGGGGTATCGACAAAGGCGCATTGGATACGTACAAGGTCGCTGCCCTGTGAGAAGAGCATATCTCCACGTCCGATCAATTGATTGGCACCCGACATATCAAGAATAGTGCGGGAGTCGATCTGCGAAGTGACACGGAAAGCCATACGGGCAGGGAAGTTCGCTTTTATAGTTCCTGTAATGATATTTGTTGTCGGACGCTGTGTTGCGATCACCATGTGCATACCTACGGCACGAGCCTTTTGGGCAATACGGGCGATAGGCATTTCTATCTCTTTTCCGGCAGTCATTATCAGGTCGCCAAACTCGTCGATGATAATAACCAGATAGGGGAGAAAGCGATGTCCTTTCAATGGGTTTAGTCGGCGTTTGCGGAACTTCTCATTGTATTCTTTTATATTACGCACTCCGGCATTCATAAGCAGCTCATAGCGATCATCCATCTCTTTAGTCAGAGAGTTTAGCGTCTGAGTCACTTTGGTAACATCGGTGATAATCGCTTTTTCTGCGTCAGGGAGTTTTGCCAGATAATGTTTCTCTATTCTTGAATAAATATTGAACTCCACCATCTTTGGGTCAACCAACACCATCTTCATTTCGGCCGGATGCTTTTTGTATAGCAACGAAGTTATTATGGCATTCAATCCTACCGATTTTCCTTGTCCTGTTGCTCCTGCTACGAGTAAGTGAGGCATCTTGCATAGGTCGAACATGAAAATCTCATTCGTGATTGTCTTCCCTAAAGCAACGGGGAGATCGAAAGCACATTCTTGAAATTTGCGAGAGGCAATTACAGACTGCATCGATACTATCTGAGGATCTTTGTTCGGAACCTCAATTCCTATTGTGCCTTTACCCGGCATAGGGGCAATAATACGTATACCCAGAGCCGAGAGGCTAAGAGCTATGTCGTCTTCGAGGTTACGGATCTTAGAAATACGTACACCTGCTTTTGGTACTATTTCATATAAGGTGATTGTAGGCCCTACAGTTGCTTTGATGGATGTGATCTCGATGCCATAATTTTGTAGAGTGGTGATGATTTTACTTTTGTTGGCATTCTGTTCTTCCATATCTACACCTTTGCCTGTCATGTCGTATATCTTCAGCAATTCTGTAGATGGAAAATGGAAATTGGATAGATCTTTGGTCGGATCGTATTCTTCCATCTCTTCGCCTTCGGGTAAGAAGTCCGGAACATTTTCCGTATTCGTAACAGGCTGAGGATTTGCGAGAGGAATAAATGTATTTTGTGTGGGAGTAAATTCTTCATCCTCAGGAATAACAATCTCGAAGTCGTTGTCGATCTTCATTGACGTTGCCGGCTTGTCCTTTGTTTTCTTATCCTTTGCAGTAGCTGTAGGCAATATGAAGTCTTCTCCTAAGTCCTCCGTTTCAGTCGATTGATCATCCTCTTTTTTCTTTCTCCTTAAAAAGCTAAACCAGCTTTTCTTTTCTTCAGCTGGAAGCTCTTCTTCATATACCTCTTCTTCCTCTTCAATTATATCTTCTTCCTCCTGATTAGGATTTTTTAGTGGGTTCTTAAATAGTCCACGGAAGAATTCCATAGAAGCTTTCTTCGTAATGATAAGGAATATAATGAGTAGAAGAATAATAATCATAATAACGCCCGGTATGCCCAATGCGGCTTCCAGTATTCTTTCTACCTCCATTCCGTGAGCACCACCCCAAAGGATGTTGCTTCCGTCGTTTATCAGTCTCGAAATAAAAGCACATGTAATAGAACCCCACACAAGGGCATAAGCCATAAGCAGGAATGAACGGATAGCCGAAATATTGACGACACGCATCAGTTTCAAGCCCATCAGGATGAGATATACAGGGATAAGCAAAGAGAATACTCCAAACCAATTGTTTATAAGTTTTTCTGCAACGAATGCACCTACAACACCTGTCCAGTTGCTTATTTCCTGTTTGTGAGAAATAAGATCAAGAAAAAATTTATTTGTTACCTTACTTTGGTCGGCAGCTCCTGTAAAGAAAAATGATATTTCTCCCAGTAGTATGTATGCCCCAAAAAATGAGAGGCAGACTCCCAATAAGAATTTTGTACGCTCTTTTTTTATGAATTCGATGAAAGAGGTTCTTTTATCTTGAGTTTTCTTTTTCCTGACTGTTTTTTTTGCCATATAGTGAAGCGGTAAAGCTTTTTATTTTTCTTTTAAGTAGGTTATATTCGATACAAAGATAACTCTTTTT
>NZ_DLIY01000006.1:26824-109159 GCF_002483985.1 Dysgonomonas sp. UBA7630 | reverse complement strand
AAACCGTATTTCTTGCTTAAAATGTCTTGAGTCGGTTTTACCGGATTATCCCAATCGGATAAAGAATTACTAAATCCGAATCTGAAATGAATTTCATAAGGTGGTTCGGGTATTTTTATTTTAGGTAAAAGCCAGAGTAAGATATTCTCGTATTGTTTATATTTTTCTGTCTTATATCGTTTACCTTGCCATGCTTCGTTTATTGAGAGAGGTTTAATGTCGATGCGTACCATTTTATATTTAAAATATAAAAATGCTCAACAAAAGCCTCTTTTTACAAACTCCTATCAATTGCCTGTTTCAAATTCATATTCGCAGCGTGCCAATCGAATGATTTGAGCATCCATACTCTATACTCTTTCGGTATATCTTTAAAGTTTTCACCCTTATATTTTCCGAAAGGCATAGTTTCAAGAGGTTTGTCAATATTAGAACTGCTTTTCTGTATTTCTTTCTCAGCATCACCTTTCTTTATTGTTCCAATCTCATGTATAGGAATACCAGAAAGAAGTCTTCCATCAGTACCGTACATTTTCCAGATTCGCTCTTTCTCAAACGTTATATCTTCTACTTTCCCGAATCGGTCTACATTACCGGCAAGGTCTGATATCAAGCAATTCTCTTTTTCATCATCGATACGAGTACCACGACCTAATATCTGATAATACAGAGCGATAGAAGCTGTTGAGATACCGAGAATAATACAATCGATCTTAGTGTAGTCAAATCCTGTTGAGAGAACACGCACGTTGAATATGACGCGGATATTACCTTTTCTGAATTCGGAGATCACTCGCTCACGTTCCGATGCGTGCATACCTGAATAAATGGCTGCCGAATTTGGATATTCTTGTGCAAATTGAATCGCTTCATCTATAGATCGGACAGATATATCTAATTATTTCTCTAAAGCATATGGATCTGATTAATTAATGTGTTATATTTGTAATGAGTAATTAATGTACGGACAAGCGTGTTCAATACCAAGACACAATATGATATTTTGAAATATCCCAAAGTGTTCACCTTTATAAATATTGGTAACATAGATATTTGATATGTAGTTATCTAACTAAAAAATAATGGATTCCGTCCATACCGCCAAAGTTAAAGCCAAAAGGCGAAAAAAAAGTTAGTTAAATCCTACAATATCAATATATTGTAGGATTTTTCTTTTTATCCATGTAGCCAGAAAAAGACATAAAACGGGCATCGAACGCCCTAATTCGTTCCCCAAAGTGTTCACCCTAGATTATCTTTAATTGACAGTGTATCAGATGTTTTTGGAAGTACTAGATTTACTCATTCGAAAAACAATAATGTTTTATTTGTAATTTAAAAGTACATTCAATGTCATTTATTACATCCGTCGAGACAAACTTAAAAAGGGCGGAACAGCACCTATCTTTTGTCGGATTACCATCTCTTAGGAAAAGGTCAGTTTTAATATAAAAGCTGTAATAAATACAGGTATATGGGAATCAAGTGCAGGCAGAGCAATCGGTAAAAGCAGAGAATCTTTAAGTATCAATAAGATATAGATTCTTATACCAGGTTGCAGTGAATAATTGTTGTCCTGAGAAGTATATACGAGCCTTATTTTTTTATCTTATTTACTGCTATTAAAGTTTTGCAGCCGATAATATTTTCAAAATCTTTTCCGAGCATGATCATGCCTCCTTTAGTACTAATAAAGAAGATCGCAGCTATTATCATAGGTTTTATCGGCTCTGCTGAACAAGTCAAAATAATAACTAATTTTGTAAGAACAATAAAAACATTGAAACCCGAAATACGTTATTTCTATGATCCTGTTATGGGTGATATTGACAAACGGCAGTGCATGGGATCGGATGTTCCGAAATAGGCAAACAGTACTGAAAGCGATAAATTATAATTCCAGCTCGGAAATAAAACAAAAATGGTTAGAGAAATATGTGCAAAATAAAATTTATTCGTACTGTAGGGCTTCTTGTTATAAAAAATGACAAGCTGCTCCTAGCTTATAGTAATAATAAAAGAGCATGGTATTTGCCCGGAGGAAAAATTGAGACGGATGAATTAGCTCAACAATCTTTAGTGAGAGAAATATGGGAAGAACTAACTCTCAAAATAGATGTTAAGTTGCTAAAATACTATTGCCATATTACTGCGCCCGCATATGGTGAAGAGGAAAATCTGATAATGGAGCAAGATTGTTATTTATACGAACTGCACGAAAATATATCCCCGAATAATGAGATCGAAGCTATCAAGTTTTTTGATAGTTATAGCTATGAACAGGAACCGGCACAAGTTATAGGTGTACTTCAGATATTTAAAAGACTAAAGGCTGATGGATTAGTAATTTAAGGAGAAGTTCCTAACAGAAAATATTATTCTTATAAATAGACGAATTTACTAAATACAATATATTCTAATCGACAGCCTCGCACTTTTTTCTGACTACGGTATGTCCCCAGTTGTTTATCGCTTCGAGAGCAGGCACGAAGGTATGTCCAAATGGAGTGAGTTTGTATATAACTTTCATTGGAGGCTTTTCGCCATACACAGTTCTTGATATTAATCCGACTTCTTCCAGTTGTTTCAATTGGAGGCTCAATGTCATCTCGGTTATATCCGGCATTTCCTTTCGCAATTGGCTATAACGCTTTTCTCCATCTTTTAAGTAATATAATATCACTACTTTCCACTTTCCTCCAATCATATCCATTGCCAAACTGACTGTGCAATGATACATTTTTCCATTAAATTCAATATTCTTTGCCATACCTCCAACCTATCCATTATGATAGTTATTGCAAAGGTAAATTACTATAATTAGTTTTGCAACTAAAATTATTATAGTATGGCATTACTTATTTTAGCTCATCCCAATTTTAATAAATCGATAGCAAATAAAACTATTGTAGAACGATTGCAAAAAAGTAATTTGGATATAGAAATTCGAAACTTGCACGCTCTTTATCCTGACTTTAGTATTGATGTGCAAGCCGAACAGGACGCTTTGTTGAGGCACAATACAGTCGTGTTTCAGTATCCATTTTACTGGTACAATATGCCTGCAATCTTAAAGCAGTGGTTTGACTATGTATTTGTTCATCAGTTTGCTTATGGTTCACAAGGTGACAAACTAAAAGGCAAGAATTTTGTACCGAGTTTTACCGTAGGTGCATTTGAAGACCAGTATAGAACACTTGAAAAGCATCATTTTCGGGTTTTAGAATTTTGTAAAAATATGGAACAGACAGCATATTTTGCACAAATGAATTACATTGACCCTGTATATTTTCATGGAACATCCGGTGTGTCCGGTTATGGTGAGTATGAAATAAAAGACAGGGCTGAAAGACATGCTGAAAAACTAATATCTCTATTATCTGAATGCAGTAAAAAAGTTTAGCAAATATATGCAAAATTGAGAATGACTCTTGTCAGGTCTATTGCTTAAATCACATCTCATAGTGGAATAGAAAGCAAGTCAAGTAAGAGATATAAAGCTTCAATTATTATTATAGAAAAAGTAATTAAAAATAATCAGAAAAATACGGTTGATTATCTGGTATTATTTGTTCTAGGACTTCAATGATATCATTATCTGCCTGAAGTCGTTCAATCCGATGCAGATATGAAGGACTACGATACGACATAAGCATAGTTGTCAATGTTTGAATATCGAGATATACAGGCTTACCTACAGCTTCACTTGTATGAGTAAGCCTGCCTTTATCATCTTTAACTAAGCCAAACGCTCCCCTATTCCATTCTGCGATCGAATCGGAAACTACAAAATGGAAAGGAGTAAATACATCCAGGTTTTTAAACGGAAAATTATTAAGAAATTCAACCACATCAACTATTCTAGCCATATAATAAGGTTCGATTGTCTCTTGTATCTGTCCATCATCCAAAAAGAAATGAAGAGGATCATTCTTGTATATATTTCCTTGTACCTCTTCTATCATTGAGTAATGAGCATAAACAAAATTCCATAGTCCTATTCTTGCTTCTTGATTTAGATATATAATATCTTTGATATGAAATATATCTTCTTCTATCCAATATAAGATATATCCTTGCGGAATGTCATCTTTATCATAATAAACAGCCGCGGTTCTTTCCTCTTCATTTTCCCATCTCCAATATTCCTCCCACTCTTGTGTAGCTCGTATTAAAGCCCCGTGGTTGCTCCGTGCAAATTTATCATAGACCGAGATTACATCCGGATCGTTAACAGATAATCTTTCAGCAAAGCCTTTTACGGCAATGTTTTTGGGTATCTGGCTATCTTTTATTGTAAAAGTCAAATGATCGGACATTATCTCCCACCCTTTACGCCGATAATAAGGGATAGAATAGGGATAGAGATAAGAGATCCATTGTCCTTTATTCTTCATTATTTCTAGACCTGATTTTATGAGATCATTCATCAAACCAAGGTTTGCATATTCAGGATATGTACCTACTCCTGTTAACCCTCCCATTGAAAATATTTTTCCATGAATATTTACTTGACAGGGATAAATACATAATTGAGAGATTAGCTGATCATCATTAAACCATCCAATAACATCTGCATTCTTGAGAATGGGACGTTTAGACTTTACAATCTCGCCATCCTTATATCCACTTTGCAGGATATCGTTATTGGTTACCTGAAATACATAACGCAACAATTCATTAAATTGGTCTATATATTCTAAGCCAAAAGGTTTTAAGATTAAACGCTCCCTTATTTTATTTCTTTCCATAACTGGAATTATGTTATTTATAAAAGGTCTTAAGTTTTCTTATTTAACAGGATACAGAAAAAAAATGTTTACATTATATCTATACTGTAAGAGGACAGAAATAAATATTCCGATTTCTTTCCTTTAAAATTAACCTAATTAGCCCATTCTGCATTTACTAATATCGGAAAATGATCTGAAGGAAATTTGCCGATGTTATAAGTATCAGTTAACATTCCCCATCTTTTTGTCTTAAAGTGCTTACTGAAATAGATATGATCCAATATTTCGTTGTTGCTTATAATAGCTCTATCTAAATTGTCTAATTCTTCAAGAGGCTTTCCCCAAGCATTATATGACGAGTTATTGGCATACGGTTGTTCAACATCATAATAGGTATCTCTTAAGACTTCCGAGTTATTAAGAAGCTGAGCCCAAGAACTATCCATTCCTCCATTTAGGTCTCCCATAAATATGACGGGATTATCCCCTACTATTTCTTTGATTTTAGTCAATATCAATTTACTACTTTCGTTGCGTGCATAATCTTTTTCATAATCATAATGAGCACTGAAAACGAAGAAGCTCTTGCCTGATTTGATATCCTGTAATTCAACCCATGTACAAATACGGTTGCAACAAGGAGCATCCCAACTTTTAGAAGGTACATTAGGTGTGGCAGACAACCAGAAGTCTCCATTACTCAGTACTCTGTATTTGTCTGTTTTGTAAAATATTGCGGAATGCTCCCCTTGTCCGTTACCGTCTCTTCCCTCCCCGTAATAATCATAACCGGGTAGAGCAATTTTCATATCCTTTAATTGATTCGGTAAAGCCTCCTGAGTTCCAAAGAAATCAAAGTCGTGATACTGTACTAACTTTGCAATATACGGAAAGCGATCTTTCCACATATTACCCACATCGGATGAATTGTCATTTCTAACATTATACGTTCCTACATTAAATTTTTGTGCATTTAGAGTAAAGGCAGTCATGAATAATACTGCACTAATAAAAATTTGTTTCATTATTTAATTAATTTGAGAATTAAAGGTAATAAGTAAATATAATTTCTTGATGATATATTCTCAGATTATAACTTTCTATAACGGTTTATGCAATAGAACTGATAAAAAAACTTATATATCGATACATATGATAAACTATGTTATTATGAGTTGTAACCAATCATCAGAGTTGGTGCACTTGATACAAACTACACTTTTATCACTTAAATAAATGTAACAAATTCTCCATCTCAGCCCAATATATATGAGTATATCCTGCAATTACATTTTTGTAGCGTAATAACTTTGTATCTACTGGAACCTCCTTTGCATTATACTGCTGCGTTATACTTTCCATGTTATTTTCAATATGTGAATAATGAAATTCGTGTCCTCTAATAGTTATACTATTATATTCAAATTGACGGTATCCTAATTTAAGCTTCATGTTTTCCATTGAAGCCTTTTGCTTGAAAATATCTACCATTGGATATTCTATCCCATCCTTATCTGCTATAGATGAAGACAGATACATCATTCCACCACATTCTGCAAGAATATTTCCTCCATTTTCCGCATAATCCTTAATAGCCCTATGTAGCAGTTTATTTTCGCTTAGCTGTTTTGCATATAATTCAGGATATCCTCCCGGGAAATAAACAAAATCTGACTTTGGCAAATATCTGTCTGTTAAAGGACTAAAGAAGGTCACCTCTCCTATTTTTCTTAAATATTCTATATTTTCATGATACATAAAATTGAAGGCTTCGTCGGCTGCAACTGCTATTTTCAGATTCAGAGAGGAATGTTCTTTAATTCGATGTAATTCTGGATTTCCTATTTTGACTTGCGTATATGATAGCAATTTATCAATATCAATATGTTTTTCTACAATTGATGCGGCAATATTAGCAAAGTCATCTAGAAGAAAATCTTGATCGATACTTAATCCCAAATGACGTGAAGGCACAGTCAGATTTTCATTTTTAGGCAGGTAGCCTAATGGGACTATACCGACATCGTGGCAAGCATCTGCGAGAAATTTATAATGACTTTCGGATCCAACATAGTTAAAAATTACTCCTAAGACATTTATCTTTTCATAAAATTCTTTGAATCCATACAATAACGGAGCTGCTGAATATGCCATAGATTTGGCATTTATAACCATAACAACAGGGATATTCAATAGTCCTGCAATTTCGGCACTGCTTCCTTTCATCTTGTCATATCCATCAAATAGCCCCATCACTCCTTCAGTAATACAAGCATCATTTCCTGATGCGTATTTTGAGTACAGATATCTGACGTGATTCTCTGTTGATAAGAATAAATCGAGATTAACCGACTTTTTACCTGAAGCCATATCATGATATTTGGTATCTATATAATCTGGTCCACACTTAAATGGTTGTACTTTAAGCCCTCTGTTCTTTAATGCTCTCAATAAGCCTAAAGTAACCGTTGTTTTTCCTGAACCCGAACTTGGCGCAGCTATAAGAAAGCTGGAAATCTCTTTCATGAGTAATCTGGTTTTATTTTCAGCAAAAGTATAAAAAGCCATCAATGAAATGAATTTTACCAAGAAAATATATTTTTTAAGAATTCTTTTTAATCCTATTTTTTTTCAATTACCTTTGAAGCCGCTTAGGTGATGTATTCAGACATTCGTCTGTTGCATAAAAGGGAATTCGGTCAGAATCCGAAACAGTGCCCGCTACTGTGAATTCCATAAAATTTTGAGTATCACCACTGCCACTGTCACAATGATGGGAAGGCCTCTCAAAATGGAACAAGTCAGGAAACCTGCCTAGCATAAATTAATAGATATTCCCGGGGTCAGGAATATAATTAACTAACATTATACTTCTTTTTTAATGAAACTAAGAATTATGCTAACAGCATTGCTATGCTGTATTGCAAGTATTTCGTTCGCTCAGTTGAGCTTGCGCGGAAGAGTTGTTGATGAAAATGAAAAGCCGATCGCTGGCGCCAGCGTATGGATTGAGTACACAACCATTGGAACATCCACAGATTTGAAGGGTGAGTTTAGTCTTGAAAAAATCCCGGAAGGTAATAATCTTCTAAGAATTAGTGCACTGGATTATAATGGAGCTCGTGAGACAATAAACAGATCTAATGACAACATCCTTATTCGTATGAAACATTCCCCTCTTAAACTGAATGAAGTAGTAGTAACAGGTACCGGCACAATCAACAAACTTAAAAACTCGCCCGTTGCAATAGATGTTATTTCTCAGAGGGAACTCCAAAACACGAATATTCCTACCTTCGAAAATGCCATGATTGCCTTAAATCCCTCTATGTCATTCACTCCTAATGCAATGGGTTCGTATATGCAGCTGAATGGATTAAGTAATAGATATATACTTGTGTTAGTCGATGGAAAAAAGCTTGGGGGCGATGTGGGTGGTAACGTCGATCTGAACCGCATTGATATGGGAAATATCAAGCGTATAGAAGTCTTGAAAGGAGCCGCCTCTTCTTTATATGGTTCGGATGCAATAGCTGGAGTTATTAATATTATAACCAATAAGCCAAAAGATTTGGTGAACTTCTCTACAGAGACACGCCTCTCTTAGTATGGACAATTTACTCAAAATGCTAACCTGTACTTGAATGTAGGAGGTTTCTCCTCCTCTACTTCTTTTCAGCGAAATCAGGCTGACGGTTGGCAACTTAATAAAAAGGAAATAATAAACGATGAAGAAGTAGATACGGATAAACAAGCCATGTTACGCTTCTATTCAGATGTTTTCAGCCAGCGTTTTGGTTATAAAGCGACAAAAGAATTGAGCATGTATGTAGAGGGAAGTCTTTTCGACAAAAAGTTTAAACGACCTGTAAGTGCTTATGGGTTCGATATGAAATATGTCGACTATTCGTTTGGTGCCGGTGCAAAATATTTATTGAAAAATAATGGTTTGATTTCATTAGACTGGAATACCGACCGTTTTGAATATTTTAAAGCTTACCTGAAAGAAACCAAAGACAAAAACGGTGTCACATTTATGCCGGGAGATGAAGAATTTGTGAGAAGGCAGAAGTACAATAATGTAAATTTGAAAGGTACATTCAACGCCGGAAAGTTCAATAAAGTAACTGTAGGGTCAGAGTACAAGGTAGACAACCTATATGCTCCGGCAGATAGCATCGGAGGTTCCAGAAATGTTTATACGCTGGCTTTTTATGCTCAGGATGAAATAAATCTTTTCGGAAAGCTGAATATTGTTCCCGGAGTTAGATATATATACAATGAAACCTTCAAAAACAGGGTTACACCTAAAGTCAGCGCGATGTATACTCTTAATGATTTCAATTTCAGAGTATCATACGCTACAGGTTTTAAAACACCTGACTTAAAACAGTTATTCATGAAAACTGAAGTTACCAGCAAAGGTAAAACCACTTTAAGTGTAGGGAATAAAGATCTGAAGCCCGAAAGCTCAAACTATTATTCTGTCAATGCTGAATATATAAAGGATTTTCTTTCATTGGCTGTTACAGGTTATGTTAACAACCTTAAAAACAAAATCGACACATATGAAATAGAATTAACACCTGAAGAAATAGCTGAAGGATATAATAAGAAATCATCGTATCATAATATAGGTAGATCTCGTATTCAAGGTGTAGACTTTACTTTTAATTCATACCTTGGTTATAACCTTACCTTAGGAGGAGGATATAGTTATGTGAATGCTAAAGACCTAGATACAGGTAAGCGTCTTCAACGTATAAGTCGTCATACAGGAAATGTTAACCTGAATTGGTTTAAAGATTTCGGGTTATTCAAGTCAAATTTTAATTTAAACGGACGCCTGCAAAGCCGTAGATATTATGATGATGGTGATGATGCACGTGCTTATCAATTATGGAACTTTGCTACACGTCATACATTCAAGAGTATAAATGGTCTTGTATTTGAACCGGGTTTAGGTATTGAAAATATCTTTGACTTTGTAGATGATAAACCTTTCAACCGCAATTATGCGACTTTATCACCCGGACGTACATTTTATGCCAGCCTGAAAATTAAGTTTAGTAAGTAAGATTGTTTATGAAATCTTCAAACTTATTATACCTCTTTGTTTTCTGCTCAATTCTTTATTCCTGTTCTTCGATCGGGAATAAGGAGAATGAAAATATTGAAAAATATCAGCTAAGACATGCTCGTGGATTCAATGTAGAACAATATGAAGATTACAAATTGGTAACCGTACGTGACCCTTGGGATACAGTGCGTACTCTCTACCGATATATATTAATTGATCGTGATAAAGAAATTCCGACGAACCTGCCTAAAGGAACTATCGTAAAAGTACCATTGCCAACTGTGATCGCTTTTTCTACGATTCAATGTAGTATGTTGCAAGAAATAGATGAACATCATCGTATAACAGGGGTCTGTCAGGCCAAATATATAGACCTGCCTTATATCCAAGAACGATTGAAAGCCGGAAAGATTATAGATTTGGGCAGTATGCATAAACCGGATGTTGAACAATTAATCAATCTGATGCCATCTGCACTTATTGTATCAGCGATGGAAACCGGCATGGGCTATTTGGATAAGTTAAGAATTCCTATCATTGCTACTACTGACTATATGGAAGATACTGCTCTCGGTCGTGCCGAATGGATACGCTTCCATGCATTGTTTTACGGAAAAAAAGCGCTAGCCGACTCGCTTTTCCAAGAAACAGAACGCAGATACAATGAAATAAAAGATAGGGTAAAGAATGCATCTAATAAACCAACAGTATTCAACGACCTGAAATTTGGTAAAACATGGCGAATTGCTGGAGGAAAAAGCTATCTGGCAAATCTGATACGTGATGCGGGAGGCGAATACGTTTGGAATGATGATAATTCAACCGGATCGACACGCTTGTCTGCCGAAATGGTACTCGACAAAGCAGGATTGGCTGATATCTGGCTGTTGAAGTACAATCGAGAAGAAGATTTCACATATAATAGGTTGAAACAAGAAGATAAAATATATGCCCAGTTTGGTGCTTTTAATAAAAAACAGATATGGGGATGTAATACCGGCAGAGTCCATTATTTTGAGGATTTGCCGATTCATCCCGATTCTATATTGAAAGACATGGCAAAAATATTTCATCCGAATTTATTCACAGATAATAAATTAAGCTATTTCAAATCATTAGATGAAGAGATATTATGAAAAGGATTTTATTATATATTATGATACTATTTACCACTGTTGCAACATTTGCACATAGTGGAGGTAGTTACGAGTATTCTGATATTTTTAAAAGTATGCAGGCAAACGATAAAGCTGCTATTCTGATAGTTCATTTTGGTACTACTCATGACGACACTCGCGAACTGACAATAGAAGCTTTAAATAATCAGGTGAAACAAGTTTTCCCTTCCATTGAAGTAAGAGAAGCATATTCTTCACGTATTGTTATCAAAAGGCTTTCTGTACGTGGTATCTATAAAGTGAATCCATTAGAAGCTTTAAAACAACTTCATGCTGATGGATACACACATATATTAATACAGTCTTCCACTATTATCGATGGAGTGGAAATGGAATCTTTGTACAAAAATGTAGAAGATGTGAGCGGACTGTTTAAGGATGTACGTATAGGTACGCCATTGCTTTATTCTCCACAAGACTACGAAGAAGTTATAAAGGTTTTAACCGTAGAAAATAAAAAAAATGTTGCCTATATATGGGTCGGACATGGAACTTATGATGCTACTACAGCCCAATATGCGATGCTCGATTATATGCTTAAAGCGAAGGGGCATACAAACTGCTTTGTAGGAACTGTAGAAGGCTATCCCGAATTTGATGATGTTTTAGCACAATTAAAGGATTCGGGCTTGAAAGAGGTTGTTCTTATGCCATTTATGTTTGTAGCCGGAGAACATGCAAAGAATGATATTGCTGGAGATTGGGTCGAAAATCTTAAAAAAGAAGGTTTATCTGTAACTGAAAACCTTCAGGGGCTAGGAGAAAACCCTAAAATCAGGGAAATATATTTATCTCATCTACAATTTATAACTACTCATCGTAAAATCGATATAATGGAGAAAAAATCCATATATGAAAAAACGGGAGAAAAGATAACACCTGAATACTAAAGGTTTATCTATAGGACACTTAAAAAGCTAATATTTTTTACTAATGTTTATGAAACGTATACTTTATATAATAATTATCATAATATTTTCCGTAAATACTTTTGCTCAGAACAAAAGTATGACCGATACTGTATATTCTATCCAGGAAGTTGAGATACTCGGAACATCCAAAAAGAAAGTAGAGATAGGAAAACTGAATGTTCCTTTACAATATCTACCAATGTCAGTAAGTACAGTTTCTTACAAAGATCTCGAAATAAGAGGAATCTCAAATATTGAAGATGCTGTGAAATTTTTACCCGGTGTAAGAATGAATACCAGCTATGGAGCCTTTCAGACGCTCTATGTGCGAGGTATGACTTATACGCCCATTATGATTGACGGAGTAAGAGATGAGCGTACTATGATAAATTCGTATCCCTTTTCTGATCTTACCAATGTAGAATCTATGGAACTTTTGAAAGGACCTGCTTCTGTATTGTATGGGCATTCTGTATTGGGAGGAGTATTGAATATTGTAAGGAAATCTCCTACACCTCAAACTGTAGTTAACATGAAAATGTCGTATGGCAGTTGGAACAACAAGCAGGCAAATATGGATTTCGGAGGTAACCTTGCCGGTCCGGTGAATTACCGTGCAAATTTTAATTATGGCGATCAGGATGGATGGCGTGCTACAGGTAACAAGCGGCTCTCCGGATATTTAGCTCTTGGTGCAGATATCGATGCGACAAGTAAAATTGATGTAAGGGGTAGTTTTCATCGAGACTGGTATGGTACTGAAACAGGACTTCCTCCTGTAATGATGGCCGATGTATATAACACAGACGGCACTCTTTACTTGAAGGCAGGGCAAGAAATCCCGGGATTAAATGAAAAGAAGAGATATAATAATGAATCTGATTTTCTTAAAAACAACGGATGGGATATATCAGGAAAGTATGAGAAAAAATTCAGCAAGTCTATGAAGTTAACAAATTATTTATCATACAAGTATGATGACATAAATTATCTGGGAACAGAAGAGCTCAGCTATTTGTACAGTATGAATTCTGTATACAAACATTATATAGATAAGGGGACTTACAAGATGTATATAAATCTCGACTCTGTTCAGCTTACATATCCTTTGCGTTTTTCTCATATAGCTAAAACTTTAGGTAATCAACTAGAATTATCCGGCGATTTTTATACAGGGAATATCAAACACAATTTCATAGGGGGCTATTCATTTTCTCAAATGTTTCGCAATTCATATACAGGATATAATAATGCTCCGGAAAACGATAAATTCAATAGAGAATATGATATTTATGGCCCTGGAATATACTCTATTATAGCTGTAAACAACCCTCAGAGCATGGGATACATGAAATCAAAGTTTAGTAAAGTAATTATAACCAAAGATTATACACACGGAATCTATTTTCAGGATTTAATAGAGTTTCACGAAAAATTCAAATTATTGCTGGCTGCAAGATATGATATGTACAAATATATGCGTACAGGGGCAAATACTTATGATGGCATACGTGAATATCACAAATCAGAGCAAGCTCAATATAGTATTGCGACCAATTCTGCATTTACATACCGTGCCGGAATGGTATTCCTACCCATATCAGAGCTTTCTATTTACACATCCGCAGCATCATATTTTCGTCCTTCTCGTACATTCCCTGCTGCAAATACAATTTATCTGAACCAAAATGGTAGTGAAATAGATATTGAAAGCGGAAAAGGGATTTTCGATCCGGAAAAAGGTTATCAGTTTGAAGCAGGTACCCGATATACTTATAAAAGCATTTTACAGGCATCAGCCAGTGTTTTCTACATTCGTAAGAATGATATTGTAAGAAGCTTTGGACGGTTAAGTGTGGGCTCTGATACAAACGGAAATCCTGTAATGAAGTCAATCATTGGACAGGTAGGAAGTGAAGAATCTAAGGGATTCGATATTGAAATGTCTATTACGCCAACTCATTTTTCTTCTTTCAATTTGGGATATTCTTATACAGATACAAAAACTCTTGATATACAACCCAACAAGTATGTAAGCATCGATACTCAGAATATAACATTGGTTCCTCATAATACATTTTATGCATACGGAAGTATTGTTGTTCCGAAAGGAATTTTCAGAGCTTTGTCATACAACCTGAGCGTATCTTTTATGGATAAGGTATATACGAATTATGCTAAAAGTATGTCTTTCTCATCGTACTGGCTGACAGATATGGGTATTTCTTATCCTTTAAAAAACGGTATAAGACTTTCGGGAAATGTAAATAATGTATTTGATAAGAAGTATAGTAATCAGGCTGTTTATGGTACACAACGTGTTCCGGGCATGCCTCGCAATTTTATGCTATCATTGGCATATAGCCTTAGATAATTATGTTGAAAAGAATATTATATTCTACACACAGAATACTGGGGACTATTCTCAGTATTCTGTTCGTTGTTTGGTTCCTGTCCGGATTTGTAATGATTTATCATACATTTCCTCGTGTATCTAANNGTCTCCAGATTCAGCTGTAAAATGCTTACCTGAGGGATCAACATTCTTCAAACTTTCGCTAAGATCGTATGCCGGAAAACCTTTTTTTGAAACCATGTCAAAAGAAGGCACTACCCAAATATCTGCGGATAGTGGAGCAGTATCGAATAAGATAGAAATAACCCCATCTTTTCCTCAGATAGAAGAGTATGCTAAAAAATGGTGTAATGCAGATATTGTAAAAGTAGATACCNNCTTCCCGAACTTGAACAATGGATTCCTTTTAGCTATCTAAAGAAAGATTTTCCTATTTATAAGTTCTATTTTGGAGATCAGGATAAACATCAACTTTATATATCTTCGCAAACAGGAGACGCATTGCAATTTACGAATAAAAACAATCGTTTCTGGTCATGGCTGGGTGCAATTCCCCATTGGATATACTTTACTTCATTAAGACAAAATGCAAAACTCTGGACTGATGTAATAACTTGTTTATCGGGCATAGGCTGTATTATATGCATTGCAGGTATCATTATAGGTATACGTGCGTACATCATACAGTATCGTAAAAAAAAGGAATGGGGAAGCCCATATCGAAAATTTGCATATAAATGGCATCATATTATGGGCTTTGTTTTCGGGATATTTGTTTTCACGTTTACTTTTAGTGGAATGATGTCTTTAAACGATGTTCCTGATTGGATTGCGAAAGTACACAGTCCATCTATTGAGGAAAATATGCTTCTACCCCACCCTGTTATTCTTCAGGACTACAAACTGAATGTTCAAAAAGTTGTAGAGGCTTATTCGGGAGAGATAAAGAGTGTAGAATGGGCGTATTTCGGACAAAAACCATTATACAAGGTTATCGTAGGAAAGAAACTGTTAACAATAGATGCTTCGGAAGAAAGTCTTAAACTTTTAAATCTTAAAGAAGTAGATATAAAAGGTTATATAGTTCAGATGCACATTGAGCCGATGAAAATGTCATTAATGAACGAATATGATAACTATTACGTTGGCTTAACAGACCATCTGCCATTACCCGTATACAAAGTGGAGGTGGCTGATACTGATCACAGTACTTATTATATTAATCCTAAAAATGGGAATATCCGATATTTTAATACCAACAGTAAGGTTCACAAATGGACTTATCAGGCATTGCATAGTTACAAAACCGGATTCTTTGCAAAACATCCTATTCTGTGGAACATTACAATGTGGATAACATTGATCGGCGGTACATTCGTTTCTATTACGGGGGTATGGCTAGGAATAAAATATATTATAAGAAAAGTAAGGAAGTTGAAGAAATCTCTTTGTATCAAAGAAAAAGAAGAAAAATCATTTTAATATGTCTACAGGAAAAATAATAGTTGCAGGGATAGGTCCGGGGGCGAAGGAAGATATAACTCCGGCTGTATTAAATGCCATTCGTATATCACATGTGATTGTCGGTTATAAATACTATTTTCAGTTTATTGAAGATATTATTAAGCCCGACAGCCTCTGTATCGATACAGGTATGAAAAAAGAAAAGGAACGGGCTAAAGAAGCTTTCCGATATGCAGAGCAAGGTAAAACGGTCTGTGTAATCAGTTCGGGAGATGCAGGTATTTACGGAATGGCTCCGCTTGTTTATGAGATGAAGATAGAGAAACAAAGCTCGATAGAGATTGAAGTCTTGCCCGGTGTTAGCGCTTTCCAAAAAGCCGCCGCTTTATTAGGAGCTCCTATAGGACATGATTTCTGTATCATTTCACTATCAGACCTAATGACACCCTGGGATAGGATAGAAAAAAGAATTATAGCCGCAGCTTCTGCTGACTTTGTTACAGCAATCTATAATCCAAGGAGTAATGGACGCTACTGGCAGATAAACCGCCTGATAGAATTATTTAGAAAGGAGCGTTCGCTCGAAACACCAATTGGCTATATTCGTCAGGCTGGACGTGATGAACAGCAAATTAATGTGACGACTCTGGGGGAGTTTGATCCCCAAGAGATAGATATGTTTACCATAGTCATTATCGGTAATTCTCAGTCTTATATTTTCGATGAAAATCACATTGTAACACCCCGTGGATATTACAGAGAAGAAAAGAACGAAGATGTAGGCATCGGACAGGATATAATGATACGTAGTTTCCGTACTATTGAAGGTGAATTGAAGAATAAGAACATCTCATTAGATAAGAAATGGGCTTTACTTCATGCTATTCATACGACAGCTGATTTTGATATGGAAAATATCCTATATACGGATGAAAGAGCGGTTGAAAAACTTCATTCTGAATTTGTAAATGGTAACGTAAAGACTATTATTACTGATGTTACGATGGTTGCCTCGGGGATTCGCAGAGGGGCTTTGGAGCGATTGAGTATAGATGTAAAATGTTATCTGCATGACGAACGAGTGGCTGAATTGGCTAAGCTGAAAGGTATAACTCGTACACAAGCAGGTATTCGTTTGGCTGTGGAAGAATATCCTAATGCTCTCTTTGTATTCGGAAATGCACCGACTGCGCTGATGGCACTATGCGAACTAATACGAAAAGATAAGGCAAAACCTGCGGGAATAGTAGCTGCTCCCGTTGGCTTCGTGAATGTATGTGAATCAAAGCATATGGTCAAGCCTTTTACCGATGTGCCCAAGATAATAATTGAAGGGCGTAAAGGTGGAAGCAATCTGGCTGCAACATTAGTAAACGCCATTCTCACTTTTGATGATGCGGAACAATTAAAACCGGGAAGAGACGTATAAAGTGACCGTTATGAAATTCTATGTAATAGGTATAGATGATAATCAAAGCCAATATTTCAACCCAGAAGTACTGGACATTATTAATAACCATTCTGTTTTTTCAGGAGGGGCAAGACATTATGAGATTGTTAAGCCTCTTTTACCGGAAAGCTCATCTTGGATAAATATAACAATACCTTTATCTGCTGTTTTTGAACAATACAGTAGATATAAAGAAATTGTAGTTTTTGCTTCAGGTGACCCGCTGTTTTTTGGTTTTGCAAATACAATTAAACGAGAAATGCCGGATGCAGAAATTGTTCTTTATCCATTTTTCAATTCTTTGCAATTGTTGGCACACCGTTTACTGATACCTTATCAGGATATGCATATCGTCTCACTTACAGGCCGGGCATGGGATAAATTTGATGAAGCACTAATTCTGGGATATAATATGATCGGTGTACTAACCGATAATAAAGAGCATACACCATCTGCGATTATTCAACGAATGCTTGACTATGGTTATGACAACTACAAGGTTAGTATTGGCGAATTATTGGGAAATAAAGAAAAAGAGAAAATCACAACATGGGAACTAAAAGATGTTCTAGATAAAAAATTTTCTTTTCCGAACAATCTTATTCTAAAAAAGACAACCAGCCGATACCGCCCTTTGGGCATTCCCGAAAATGATTTTCATCTTTTGAATGGACGTGCAAAAATGATAACCAAAATGCCTATACGTTTGTTGTCTCTTAGTTTGTTGGAGTTGAGAGATAAAACAGTTTTGTGGGATATCGGATTTTGTACAGGTTCTGTCTCTATCGAGGCAAAGATGCAGTTTCCACACCTTAAAGTATTGGCTTTTGAGAAGAGGGAGGAAGGCAAAGAGTTAATAGAAAGTAACTCCAGTAAGTTCGGAGTCCCTGGTATTTATTCCTTTATAGGAGATTTTACCGATATGGATATTACTGCTTTGCCAACACCCGATGCGGTATTTATAGGAGGGCATGGAGGTAAGATGAATGAAATAATGAGAAAGATATCTACTGTTATCAACCCTGAAGGAGTGATTGTATTCAACTCAGTATCGGTAGATAGTAAAGAAATGTTTCTTCAAGCGATCGAAAAGAACAATCTGCAATTGGAACAATATATTGCCATCAAGGTTGACGACTTTAATACGATAGAAGTAATGAAAGCTAAAAAAATATCAAAATGAAGAATGCTATAATATTAACATCAGAAAGTAGTTTGCAAATAGCCAGAACTATTCAAAACGAACTAGGTAAAACTGTAATATTCACCAAAGCCGACATTGAAGGAACAATTCAGATATCATCTATAAGTGGTTGTATAAGTGATATTTTTGATGAAGTAAAATCAATTCTTTTTATCGGAGCAATGGGAATCTGTGTACGGAGTATTGCTCCATATATAAAAGATAAGCATACCGATCCTGCCATTGTAAATATAGATAGTACCGGGAAGTATGTTATCTCTGTTCTTTCCGGCCATGTGGGAAGAGCAAATGACCTGACTCAACGTATTGCTCATATATTAGGAGCTGAGGCTATTCTTACCACTCAGAGCGATAATACCAACTTGTGGGCATTAGATATCCTTGGCGAAAAATATGGATGGACAACTACATCAAATACCGCTAACTTCAATGAGCCGTTAACTACTTTTGTCAATAAAAAAACGACAGCTCTCCTACTCGATATAAATGATGAAGGAACTCAATATCTCGAACGTACAATCCCTGAACATGTAAAGGTATATTATAGCTATAAGGATATTAATCTATCTGAATATAAGCTCCTGATTGCCGTTACACCTTATCTCTATCCACTAACAGATATTCAGACAATTTATTATCACCCGAAAGTTTTACACCTGGGCGTCGGTTGTCGTAAGGAGTGTAAGCCTGATGGTATCAGCGAATATATAATAGAAGCCTTAAATAACAATAATATAGCTATAGCTTCTATTAAAGATGTTTCATCGATAGATATAAAGAAAGATGAACCTTTGCTAAAAGTACTTCAATCTCATCTTAAGAGTATTCCTGTAAATATTTACACAGCGAATGAATTGAGAGATATTGAAGTTGCTAATCCATCCGAAAAGGTTGAAGAAGTAACAACTGTGACAAGTGTAGCTGAATCTTCAGCTATAAAAAGCGCAGGTGGAGGCTCTCTTATACTGGAAAAACAAAAGGGAAAACTGAGCGACGGGAATGATTTTACATTTGCCATAGCAATAGACAGAAAGGCAATTCGTCAGGGACATATTGAGATTGTTGGAGCAGGTCCGGGTGACCCTGATTTAATTTCAGTTAAAGGGCGTCATTTCTTAGAAGCAGCCGATCTTATTCTATATGCGGGAAGTCTTGTACCTGTAGAACTGACTTTTTGTGCTAAACAGGGAGCGACAGTGCGGAGTTCTGCTTCTATGGATTTAGAAGAACAGTTTGAGATAATGAAAGAGTTCTATGATAAGGGTAAACTCATTGTCCGTTTACATACGGGAGATCCGTGTATCTATGGTGCTATTCAAGAGCAAATGGCTTTCTTCGACAAGTATAATATGTCTTACCATATTACGCCGGGTATATCTTCTTTTCTAGCTGCCGCCGCTGCTTTAGAATCTCAATTTACTATCCCTGAAAAAATACAGACAATCATTCTGACAAGAGGAGAAGGACGAACATCTATACCAGAAAAAGAAAAGTTGCATTTGCTGGCACGTTCACAAAGTACAATGTGTATTTTCTTGAGTGCGTCAATCGTAGATCAGGTTCAGCAGGAACTTATGGAACATTATCCACCCGAAACCCCTGTTGCGGCTTGTTATAAGCTGACATGGAAAGACGAAAAGATATACCGTGGAGAATTAAAAGACTTAGCTAAAATTGTCAAAGAAAATGAACTAACCTTGACAACAATGATAGTTGTAGGAGAAGCTATCGGAAATCGTCAGGGATTGTCTAAACTTTATTCACATCAGTTCAAACACTTGTTTCGGTCTTAGATAAAGCTCATTGCTTAATATTACCGAACTCATCAATTAATAAGATATCTAATGTGCCATTGGGAAATAAAGTAATACATACCTGATGGCACTTTCTTACTATCAGCGAAAAGAATGTAGCTTCTGTTTCAGGAATAACATCCCATAACTGTCGTGCCATGGTTATCTGTTGTATAGCGTCTATTGTAGCCTCTGAACAACCGGCTTCTTTCGCTAAAGCCAAAATAAACTCCTTATTCATAATTACCTTTTTACTATGGGTATCTAATGAACCTTCTGCTAATTTCACAGCTTTACCTATCATTATTCCCATTGTAAGGCGCTCAAAGCCTAATTCTGAAGCAGCAATAATCGTTTCTCCGATAAAGTTACCATAATGAATAAATGCCTGTGGAGGCAAATTGGGATATTGTTGTTTCACAAATCGTTCACTTTTAGCACCCGAATTGACAACCACATTCTTACATCCTAATGCTTTGGCAACGTGCATTTCGCGACGGATAGAGGCTATAAAGGCTTCCGAGGAAAAGGGTTTTACAATGCCCGATGTTCCGATAATGGATATACCTCCTGTTATTCCAAGCTTTGGATTAAATGTTCTTAATGCAATTTCTTCACCTTTCGGTACAGATATCGTAACGTCTATTCCTGTCTTTAAATTCTGTTCCGGCAATTTATCCTGATAATGGCGCATAACTTTGAAAAGTTCTCGCTTCATCATCATTCGGGGAGTCTTATTAATAGCAGGCCCTCCTATTTCAAGACCTAAACCGGGTAAGGTAACTACTCCAACTCCTTTTCCTTGAAGAAAGCGAACTCCTTTGTGTTCATGAGTTAATTGTACAGTAGATACTATCTCGTGTCCGTTAGTAACATCTGGATCGTCTCCTGCATCCTTTATCACAGAGCAACTCGCAAGATTATCTTCTAATATAGTCGAATAAATGGAAAGTTTTATCCATTCTCCATTTGGAAGAGTTATGCTGATTTCTGTTTGATTTTCCTTGGTTAATAATGCAGTTAAAGCAGCTTTAGTTGCAGCCGTAGCACACGTGCCGGTAGTGTATCCGGTTTTAAGATCGAAGAATTCAGGCAGAAGTTTTTCTATCTGCTTCCTTAATCCGTTCTCTCCATAGACTGATATAAAATCAGGAGATAGAGCCGGACGTTTCACGACAAGAACGGGAATATTGAGTTTTCGGGCTGCGATAACCTTCTCTTTGAAGCCACCGGATTCGCCGCTCTCTTTTGTTATAATTGCCTGAGGTTTAAACTTCTCAAAGAGTAAGGTTTCATCTTCACCTTGTTGATAATATAAAACTTGTTCTATAGGGAAACTCTCTTTCTGGATAATAGAGCGTGATTCGTCTCTATCTAATATTCTGAACCAGCAATTATGCTTCTGCCAGTAGGGTTTTAGTTTAGCGACAGTATTTACGCCGGTTAGGGCAAGCAAATTATCTATATTATTTTTCTCTAGATATTCAATACCTTCATTATAGGACTCGAACCAAAGCAAATCTTTTTCATGTTTGGGATAGTTACGTTCATATCTGACAACCGGGATATTCAATTCTCGAGATGCTTTTGCTATATTCTGATGCAATATTTCTGCAAAAGGATGTGCGGCATCTACAATCAGCTTTATAGTTTTCTCTTTGCTAAAATCGATTATATCTTTCTCATCTAAACCTCCGGTAATATGAGTGCCATGTGTTGTTTCTATTTTCTGTGATTTGGTTTTAGTTGAATAATAGAAATGCTTGGCTGCACTTTCACAAACGGCGACCACTTTACGGCCTTCTGTCGTTCCTCCGAATATAAGTATCATATCATGATCTGGTTTAAGAGTTCTTCTATACTTGTAATTGCTATAGGTAATTGATCCTGTTTGTACAGTAAAATGCTGTTCTCCTTAATTTCGACAGATAAGTCAGATTCAATATCACGTGAAGCTAAAATCCCATTTCGTAAAAAAGCTTTACGGATCATAGCATATATTTGCCCATGCCCTATAACCTTTATTTGCTTGTTAAAATCATTCTCTACTCTAAACAAACCTGTATATTGGTCAAATACAATGCCTTTGCGAGCAAAGAAGTTACTCAGATTTCCATCTAAAGATAAGTCTTCGGGAGTACCTATCTGAATCCCGTGTTCACTATCCATCAACCATATTTTGTCTGCTATCTGCAAAGCCAGATCGAGATCGTGGGTAGATAAGAAGATTGTCTTATTTGTTTTGCGAGATAACTGATGTAATAATTGCATCAGTTCTACTTTGCTTGGAAAATCGAGAAATGCAGTAGGTTCATCCAGAAGAATAATCGGAGTCTCCTGTGCAAGAGCTTTAGCAATCATTACTTTTTGGCGCTCTCCGTCACTTAGTGTGTCAACCATTCGCTCAGATAGATTTTCTATTTTTACGAGCGAAATAGCCTCTTCTATCTTTTTCTTATCTTCTTGCGCTAACTTTCCCCAGAAACCAGTATATGGACTTCTTCCTAGCCCAATTAGTTGATAAGATGTCATATTTTTTATTTCGAATTTCTCAGTCAATACGACTCCAATTAATGTCGCTAGCTCTTTTTCAGAATATTCCTCTACTTTTTTCCCATGAATAATGATATCACCCGACAATTTGGGTTGAAAGGCGGTTAGCGTCCTCAACAAAGTAGATTTGCCAATACCGTTTGCACCCAACAGGCAGGTAAGTTCTCCGCTGCATATATCAGAAGTTATATGTTCGGCTATCACCTTTATATTCTTTTGTGATGAATAACCTATAGCAAGGTCTTTTAGCTCTATTGTCTTTTTTTTCTTATGCATAACTTTAACTGACTTCATTTTTGCGTTTACCGAATAAGACGGAAATCACAATAGGTGCGCAAATCAATGCTGTTACCGAATTGATAGGTAATGCCCCTTCGAATCCCGGCATACGAGCCACCAAATTACAAAACAGAGCCAGAGAAGCACCAGTAAGGGTTACAGCAGGCATGAGTATCCGATGGTCGGATGAAACAAAAATAGTTCTGCACAGGTGAGGTACAGCCAGTCCCAAAAAAACGATAGGCCCGCAGTAAGCTGTTACGATAGCAGTAATGATGCACGAACAAACAATAACATAGAGCCGGGCTTGTTTTACATTCAATCCAAGGTTACGTGCATAGCCGTCGCCTAAAAGTATCAGATTGAGAGTCTTTTTCAATAGGAATGAAAGAGGTATTAATACAATCATGATGCCTACAAAAGTATACACTTGATTACCTGAAACTTTAGAAAAACTACCCAAGCCCCATATTACATAAGCTCTTACATCTTCATCGTTACTAAAGAATTTCAGAACTCCAATAATAGCTGTTGAAATATACCCTATCATAACGCCGATAATAAGTAGGATAACGTTTCCTCTTACAAACCGAGAAATAGTTATAATGTTAATCATTATAGCCAAAGCACCTGCTACTGCCGCTATAGATATTGCTATCTCGCCAAACAATCCCATCTTGATCAGTGCCGTTCCTCCAACACTACCTGAAAGCAGGATAATAAAAGCTACACCCAAACTTGCACCAGAGCTAATCCCTAGTTCGGACGGTCCGGCTAAAGGATTGCGAAATAGTGTCTGCATCTGTAATCCACTAATGGATAATCCGGCGCCAGCAACTAAGGCTGTGATGGTTTGAGGGAAACGGGATCTCCAGATAATATTCTCCCAGATTATAGATTCTTCCTTTATTCCGAATAGAATATTCCAAACGGAACCCACTGGTATGGAAATTGTGCCCAATACCAGATTCAGAATGAAGAAAACTAGTATAGAGGTAGAAATCAGTGCAAAAACTATCAAGGGACGTTTCATTTATTTAAGTAATTCGTAATAAACAGGAATATGTTCCGGCAAAAATGATGGATGAAATATCTTTATCAAGTCGGCTAAAACTACTTCGGGCTCTACAGGAGTATTTTCATAGAAAGGTTTCTCTCGCAGATTACAATATATAAGCTTTTTATCCTTAAAAGCTTTAAAATCTGCATATCGAGCATCACTTTGTTTCAAAGCATCGTAAGTGAATGTTCCATCGTGGCTATTCACCATCCGCCAATAGTCAGTATTTGCTCCCTGCGAATAAACAGTTTCGAAATCGACATAAAAACCTCCGGATTCGTTATCATTTTTCATAAAATAATCGGCTCCTGAATCTCTGAATAGCTGTGCGAGATAGCTGTTTCCTCCAACTACATACCAGTTACCCGAATGTAACTCACCGCTCAATACAGTAGGACGTTTTGAAACAGAAGCAGACAATGCTTTTAATTTATTATACTTGTTTTCTATATCGTCAAACTGTTTATTGGCTTGTTCTTCTATTCCTAATAGCATAGCAATGAACTTAATCCATTCAGCCTGTCCCAAAGGAGAACTTTCTTTATATCCTAAAAAACTAATTAATGGTATATCCAGGTTTCGAATCGCATCATATCCCCCTTTTTTGAATGGTGAAACAAGTATAATATCCGGATTTAGGGCGAGAATTGCCTCATTATCAAATTCACCTTCTATACCGATTTTACGAGTCTTACCTTCTTTAAGTTGCTTATTCATTTGTTCATTAAAAAGAAAGCGAGTGCTGGTTATCCCTACAACCTTATCCAATGCCTTGAGCTTAATAAAGTTTGACAGTTGCAGTGTGGTCATGCAAATTACACTGCGGATAGGTATTTCTATTATCTGATAATCAGCAGGTATGCCCTCTTTGTTGCTCCCTTTATTGACCAGAGCATATTTGTAATGCATATCGCTCTCCCCGGATGGATCGGTTATATCAACTAATTTATAGTTTTCGGAACTAGTCACTTTGAAGCCTTTGGCATATTTAATATTCATAGAACCTGCAGTGTTTCGATCTCCGATAGTTTTTGCATTCTTATTTTGATTACAGCCCGAAAATGCAATAACCAGAGTAAATAAGATAAAAAGTAGTTTTTTCATCCAGATTATTCTTTTGTAATTATTAATAGTGAGAAATAAGGAAATTTACGATCTATTATTTCAGGTATATCCTGCGTATAGAATTCTTTTTCTTTAATTCCTACATTCTCAAAATAATGTATTTCCACTTTATCTATTGAAGACATAGCCTGCTTTATAGCCTGTTCCGATTGAGAAGGTTTCATTATCACGATAGAGTTTCCTGTTGCTATTCTTGTCGTTAAATCATTGGATGATATTATCCCGGGAATGATATGCAATTCTTCTTCTTGTTTGGCTATATGGATATTGGCAAGGGCTGCACAGGCAATAAACGCCGGGATGCCGGCGATACGTTCTGTAGGAATATTTTTTGATATAAGATTATCTGATATATAATGAGTTGAAGAGTAAAATCCTGCATCTCCTTCTGCTACTACAACTATTTTTAATCTTTTCACATAATGCTTTTCTATAAGCTCAGCAACTTCCTTATAGCAGAGTATTGCATGCGATCGATCTTTACTCATAGGTACATCAAAAAGAGAAATAACGGAATCATTAATATTCAGTTCCAATAAAATATCACGGCTACGAGATGACATATTTCCGACTGGTGAAACAGTCGAGGGGCAGAGGATAATATCTGCTTGTTGCAAAGCGTTTAAGGCTTTTAGGCTTATAAGTTCGGCATCACCTGGCCCAAGAGATACAAATGTAACGAAATCAGACATATTTATTTTAAATTATTATAGTTACAATATGCTTAATTCAACAAAAGGTAAGCAACTGAATACCTGTAGTAGTTACAATAAATATGTTTAGAGATACGGATTTTGTATGTTCGTATATTCCGCAGCATACCAATACTGCCTTCAAAAATATGTAATGCCTCATATCTTATTTTATTATTGTAAAAAACTAATAAAATAAAACAACGAGTTTCCTGAAAATTAATAAAATAGCAATGAATACAAGATGTATTGCACAACCACTTCTATCCCTGGAAGCTTGGTGTTTATTTGTCAGATCTGGCAGGTCTTCTGGCTATCCTCCGGTTAAAAGCCTTCCCATTTCTTTCGAAACAGTGGCATGGAATTTTCAACCGATTTTATGAGAAATTACAGCTGCAGGTACAGCCCCGGATTCACACCGGGTTCCCTTTTATTACAACTTCACGATTTTGAAATTGCAATACCGAATCTGAGTGCAAAGGTATTAATATTTTTTATTTTGAAGCCCAAATTTCAACTTCAATTTTAAGCTCTGGTAAACCTAATGCCTTCACATAAGCAATAGTCATAGATGGGTATATTGTACCAAATAGATTTTCCCATCTTGCGTCAAAAAAATCCCAAACAATTTCTTCTGTAGCCCAGATATTGACTTTTATAACATCGTCTGAAGTTAAATTCTGACTTTCCAGAATTTGTTCAATATTCCTAAATGTATTGTATACCTGTTCATTCATACTATCAGGAATAACTCCATAATTATCAGCTCCAATCTGTCCGGAGAAAGTGTATAGAGTTGAATTTTTAGGAATTATAGTCACATGTGAATATTTTCCAATAGGCTTTGATATATTCTCGGGATTTAATCTGACGATTCTTTTGATTTTATCACTATTCATTTCAATTTTTCTTTAAATAAACAATTCAAATACCAAAGCGGTATTTCTTTTGTAATGCAAAAGTATAGGTCGTGTATTATTTGAAATTGGATAAAACCGACAACTCTCAGAAAAAGAAATACAATAGTTCTCGTAAATTGGATTGTAGAAAGAACACATCGCTAGCAAATTCTAGATAAGCCATTGAGGAAAGTTAGCTAAATACTCTTTTGAGTTTAGTATGAAATTTCTAGGATTAGTTCCTGTAAATTCTTTAAATTCCCTGTTATAGTGCGATTGATCAAAATAATCATATTGATAAGCAAGTTCTGTAAAGTTTTCAAAATTTATTTGACGCAAAGAATTTAAACCCTCTTGAAAACGCATAATCCGTGAAAATATCTTTGGTGATAATCCAACAGACTGTTTTATAATTCTTTCTAATGTTCGCTCCGACAAATTCATTTCCAATTGGACTTCTTTAAGAGTTTTTCCATTTTGTAATAATGTGGAAGCATGCACCAACTTCTTATGATTATTTTTGACTCTTTCTATTTGCTTAAGGAAGAAAGAAGAGATTAGGCTTATTTTTTCTTCTAAAGAAATTGCGTTAAGAAGTTGCTCAAGAATAGCATCTCTCACAATGTCTTCAAGTGAAATATTTTGATGATTTAACTCAAAAGCATCTAATCCAAAAATTGTTTTTAAAGCCGTTGGTTGCAAATATACGCCAATAACGCTAAAGTATCCACTAACTGTATGCTCTGTATATTTAGAATATTGCCCATATAAATACAATTGAGGCAACGCTTGTCCCTTTCTATCAAAAAACAAGTTTGGTTCTTGTTGGAATATTAATGCCGGTAGTCCATCCGGGATAATCTTAAAACATTTATCACTAGAATTATTCTTAAAGTCCTCCAATATCCAAAAATATTGGATGTAATCTTGCAGAGCCTTTATTGGAATAATTTTTTTATAAAACATTTATCTTTATATATGTAAAATAGATAATCTAAAATATGAGAGAATGTTGCACAATACATATCAATCCTAAGTAAGCGCTATTTTATATTACAAAGATAAATCTTTTAAAATGAATTAATCTTACTAATTTTTAGAATTCAAATGTTACTCCAATGGTAGGGATTATAGATGCACTCGAACGTTTCAAGTTTTTCATCTCGTAACGTTGCTCTTCTATTGGTGCTTGCGGATTTATGATATTTCCCGTACTTACAATAACATCTTGTCTTTTGAATGAACTGCGTGTTACATTCTGTAAATCGAGGTAAAGGCCAAGCATATACTTATTCAGATAAAAAGTTCTATCTACTCTCAAGTCTAGCTGAGTATATGAAGGGTTACGCAACGTATTGTATTGAGTATAGTCGAGATAAGGTTTTCCCGAAGCATTCCAAGCCAAAACCAGCGAGGATTTGTCTTGATCGTAAGGAGTAAAAGGTGCTCCACCTATCGATTTTATCTTTGCTCCTACACTCCAATTAGAATTAAAATAATAAGTTCCTGTAAGATTAAATATATAGCCATTATCCCATGCCGAAGGAAGGTACTTGCCTTCTTTTTTTGCAAATTGACTTTTGAATAAAGTGAATGAAGATAAAACATTTACTTTACGTGCTACCACCCACCTAGCTAACAATTCTACTCCGTAGCTTTTACCTTTTGCATCCGATACAAGTAGTTCGTTGCCTATAGCTCCGTAGTCGTCACCCTTACTCATCAAAGGAATGCCGTCTTGCACAGATAAAGGCATATTGTTGTAATATTTATAAAAACCTTCCAGAGATATTTCGAAATTCTTTATCGACTGATAATTGAAGCCTGCCGACACCTGATCAACACGCATATAATCCAACCCCTTGTTTACAAACATACCATTGTTATCTTTCAATCCCATTGCTGTAAGAGGTGGAAGCTGGAAGTAACGTCCGATATTAGCGTTGGCATTCAAGTTAGCTATAAGCCTATATGATAAAGATAGACGGGGCGAAATCTGATTGAACATTTGCTTGGTATTATGTGAATAAGATGCAGCATCTAACCTTATTCCAAAAGATGATTTGAATCTCTCATTTGTTGAAACATAATCTATATTTGAGAATAAACCCCATTTGAAAAAGTTTAGTTCTGTATCATATTGGAGAGACGTTTCTTTATCGTTATTAAAAAATACCTGAAAACTATTATTGCTATATTGCACGTAATCTATATTTAGTCCTGTATTAATTTTCCATTGACCAAGCGGCGTAAGGTTTTCGAATCTAAGTTTCGATTCTTGTTCCAACGATTTATATTTTAACCTTAGCATATCAGGGTCGTTATTCAAATTGTCCTGATATTTCGTGTTACGGTTATTCAGATAACTATGGCTGAGAGCAAGAGTCTGTCTATTACGTTTGTTGTAATGTTTATAAACTGCACCCAAGGTAAAAGTTTCCTGCTTTATTGTTGGCAAATAGCCTAGTATGTATTCGGCATCTTCTGTAGTAGCTTTATTATTTAGCTTCATATCATCTATTGCACCAACACCTATAAATGTAAGCTCGTTAGTGGGTGACAATTGAGTTTTTATCTTGAACAGGGCATCATTGTATGTCGGCAAGAAAGGGAGCCCTATGAGATCGAAAAGAAGTTGCAGATAAGATCGCCTTATGGATACTGTATATGTTGTCTTTTTACTTAAAGGTCCATTGGCTGTCGCAGACGCTTCCGATGCGCCTAAAGTTGCTTTGAAAGATTGCTTTTCCGGATTTCCATCAGCTAATTTGAAGCTTACGACAGAGCTTAATGCATCGCTACTGTACGAAGGAAAAGCTGCTGTATAGAAGTTTACTTCCTTGATCAAATCTGCACTTATGATACTTACAGGCCCTCCAGAAGCTCCTTGTGTACTAAAATGATTAATGTTAGGTATTTCTATACCATCCAGAAAGAAACTATTTTCGGAAGGTCCACCGCCTCTTACAATTAAATCGTTTCGGTAACCTCCTGGTGAGAAAGCTACACCCGGATAAGATTGTACAATGCGGGATATATCGCGGTTAGCTCCAGGGCTTTTTTCTATTTCCTGTGTACTTATAACATGTAATCCAACCGGGCTTTCAATTGAACGCCTGAAAGGCATAGGATAAACATTAACATCGGCTAACTCATTTTTATTTTCTTCTAATTCAACGATTATTTGTAAATCTTTTACAGTTAATAAATACTCAGGGGTTTGTTCAGCTTTATACCCAACAAATGATACTAGAAGGGTATAAGGTCCGGGTAATAGATTTTCAATAGAAAAACGCCCTTCTTCATCTGTTTGTGTACCAATAGTCGTACCCTTTACTATTATACTGGCATAAGGAATAGGGCTTCTGTCTCCTTTGTCTATGACTGTTCCCTTTAATGAATGCTTCTGCTGAGAGAATACACTAATACTAAAAAGTGATATAAATACAAATAATATCGTTTTCATAAATATTTAATAAGCGAATTAATTAAAACTCACAAATTCAACATTTAGATAAAGAAATTAGTTCACAATTTATATAACTATGAGAATCTTTTACTACATGTATTCTCTTTGCAAATTAATATAAGTATAATCGGAGATAGCACTATTTCTGTTTTACGGAACGACTTAATGTCAGATACCCTAACACTCCGCCTATGATAGAAGCTGCAAAAATACCAATTTTTGCTTGTACCATATATTCAGGATGAGTGAATGCGAGTGATGTGATAAATAATGACATGGTAAAACCGATAGATGCGAGTAGGCTTATACCTAGTAGGTTATGCACATTCATTCCTTCCGGAAAAGGAGCAACCTTTAATTTAATAAGTAAAAGCGTAAAACCTACGACTCCCAACACTTTTCCTAATAACAGACCTAGTGCCACACCTAAAGCTATATTTGTGCTGAATAGCTGCTCTATATCAATGTTTAGGGAAACTCCCGCATTCGCTAAAGCAAATATCGGAATTATAACGAAAGTCACTAAAGGATGCATTCTGTGCTCTAAGCGTTGCAACGGAGGAATTGCTTTATTCGTGTCTATTTTTATTTCTTCCAGTAAATGCAACTGATCATTTGTAAGTGTCGGAATTTCACTTTTAGGATCGACTTCTATAAATTTATTCAGATATTTCTTTATTCGTTCAACAAATAGATTTTCTTTTATTTTGACATCTGCAGGAATCATGAAAGCTGCAATAACAGAAGCTATTGTAGCGTGAACACCCGATAGCAAGAATGATGTCCATACCCCAAGAATTCCCAATATAGCATAAAACAAAATACTTCTGACTCCCATTTTATTGCCAACAAACATGATAAACGCAAATCCGAAACCTGTGGCAAGGCTTATAAAAGAGATATCGGAGGTATAAAAAAATGCAATAACCAAAACAGCTCCCAAATCATCAACAATGGCGAGAGCCGTAAGAAAGACTTTCAATGATATAGGTATTTTGCTCCCCAACAGATACAAAATCCCCAGAGCAAAAGCAATATCAGTAGCCATCGGAATGCCCCAGCCATGATGAACTTCTCCTGATGGATTAAGACTTATATAAATGAGCGCGGGAACAAGCATGCCTCCTATTGCAGCTCCGATTGGTAAAAGAGCTTTACGAGGATTGGACAGCTCCCCTCCTACTATTTCCCGTTTAAGTTCTAGCCCAACAACAAAGAAAAATACGGCCATCAGGCCATCGTTGATCCAATGATGGATACTATATTCAAAAAAAGGGATGCCATTAAATACAAATCCTAATTTATGTTCTAAAAAATGAAAATAATCTTCCGACCAAGAAGAATTAGCAAGAATCATTGCAATTATAACACTTAGCCCAAGAACGATCCCTCCCGCCTTTTCTTGTAATATAAACCTTTGAATGGGCTGAACAACCTTGTCTATGGGTTCTTTTTTTTCTTCTGTCATCGATATAGTTTTTTATGAGAATGTTTTATCTACAATAAAATGTACCTTAGTTGTAAACTTAAGTAAAAGTCAAAAATAAAAATATTTTTCTACTTCATATATTTTTTAACATTTATCGACATTTAAGATCTTTAATGTTTACAACCCCTTTTTCTAAATGAATTTATGGTCTCTGATAAGACTAACCAATAGACACAAAGTCGTGATTTATAATATAAATCACGACTTTGTTAGTTATATAATCTAATTACAAGTTAATCGTTCCCTTTTATGAATTTGGCTACTTCTCGAACTTCGACACTACCGCCAATTTTGAAAATAGGATTAGCTTTGGCAATCTCTACTGCTTCATCAATTGTTTCTGCATTTATGACTACATATCCTGTTACAATCTCTGTACCTTCTGAATGAGCACTATTTACAATATTTCCATTCGAATGAATTGTTTTTGCTCCTGAGGGGGATAAGGTATTTCCTTTATCGGATACTTTATTTTGCTTCATTAGACTACTGAACCATTCCATTCTTTCTTTCACTTGTTCTGGAGATGGTTTTATCTCCGAATCTTTATTTAATCTGAATATCAATAGAAAATCTTTCATATCATACATTTTATTAATATTTAAAACAAATACAAATATAAAGATGTCAATAAGAAATATATCAGCACTTTTAGGCCTGTTTTCGGTACTTTTTAAGAAAAGTACTAGGAGAAAGTCCTGTTTTTTTCTTAAAAATTCGGGCAAAATACGAAGAATCTTCAAATCCAATCTGATAAGTGATTTCACTTATATTGCAGTCGGAGTATATCAATAGCCGTTTAGCTTCAGTTATCTTAAGATTAAGTAGATATTGCTTGGATGAGATACCAAGAATCTTTTTACATGTTTCATTCAATTTCTCTTCTCGTACATTTAGTTTATTTGCATAATGGGAGATTGTATATAATTTCGAATAATCGGATAGAATTAACTCTTTAAATTGCTCTATTAGTGTATTACTTTGGTATGTTTTTACCTGCTTCCTTTTGGCTATCCTATATAATAAGCGAGAATAGTATAAGAGCCCAGCTTTTATATTTTCTTCTGATGCATCATCTTTATAAAGTAGTTCTTTTTTTATATCCTCAAGAATAGATAAGTGAAGCGATACATCAACATTGTCGATATCAATATAAGGGGAGCTATAGCTCAAATTCATATCTAAACCGGCTAATTGGTCTATAAAAATAATATATCCCTGTACATTATCATAGAAGCTCCAATTATGAATCTGCTTAGGAGCAACGTAAAATACTCTCTGTGGTCTTATTGTGTATTCTTCAGAATCAATCACATAAAATCCGCTTCCATGAGTAAACCAAACAAAAGAAAAAAAAGAGTGGCTATGGGGCCATTCGATCTCTACATTTTCTCCTGATTCGAAATGCCTTATAAAAAATGATTTTGATAAGGCATTATCAGGAAGAGCATCTGCCATAGCGTATTCTTTTATCATACGTGATTGTTTATACAGGAATATTCTCTGTTTATTTAATACTATATGAATTATAAGAGTCTAATTATAGACTGCCTATAGCAGCAAATTTACACAATTATTGCAATTTTCTTTTATTAAATACTTCTATTCTTTTCTTAGTCTTTTATCCCTTCTATAAGCAAAATAAAATACTTGAGGTAATACTGTAAAAGAAAGAATCATGCATATAATTATTCCACCTACAATCATTATAGCTAACGGGCGTTGAATCTCAGAACCCATATCGGTAGATAAAGCTGCCGGAAGTAGCCCCATCGACCCCATTAGGGCAATCATCAGAACCGGTCGTACACGTTGAGATACGGCTTCATTGATTGCTGTGCGGAGGTTATGCGTTTGTTGTACTTTTTTCTTCATGAGTGTTACCAACAAGATGCTATCTATAGAAACGATACCGAACAAGATAATGAATCCAATTCCTGCCGATATACCAAAGACTGTACCTGTTAACCATAAAGATACAAAACCGCCGATAAATGCAAATGGCATAGCACTTACGGCTATCAGCGTATCTTTTACTGTCATGAAGTTCATATATAATAGAAATATGATCATCAAAAGTGCAGCCGGAATAATAAATATCAAACGTTTTGTGGCGCGTTGTTGGCTTTCAAATTCGCCTGCCCATACCATTTTATTTTCAGACTTAAGCTTTATATTTTGTCCAACAGCTTTTTGAGCTTCGTCTATAGTTGATCCCAAATCCCTGTCTCGTATACTAAAACCAACTCCTACATAACGGCTGCTACCTTCACGGTAGATAAATGCAGGTCCGGTAATAAAATCAATACTAGCTATTTCTTTCAACGGGACTTGTTTGCCATCCATTGTTGGGATAAGAATATTCCCTATTTTATCTTCATTGTCTCTAAACTCTTTTTGAAAACGCACCATCACATCAAATGTACGTTCGTTCTCATAGAAAGATGTCGCAGCCTTACCTCCTATCGCCATTTCAACAACCGTTTGTACATCTTTCATAGATACAGCATAACGTGCCATATGCGATTCTTCTAACTTTATGCGGAGTTCGGGCAGCCCAATACTATGAAATACATTAACATCTTCTATCCCCCGTATGTTTTTGATGGTAGCCGCTGTCTGATCAGCTAAACCCTCAAGTTGATGTAGGTCTGAACCGAATATTTTTATAACCAGAGAACTTTTTACACCGGCAACATATTCTTCTACATTATCCTGTATCGGTTGACTGAATGCTAATACAACTCCCGGATAGATGTTTAAAGAGTCTTGCATTTGTGCTATCAGATCATCTTTACTTATTTTGTGTTTCCACTCTTTTTCAGGTTTCAGTTCTGTATGAAATTCTATATTAAAAAATCCGGTAGCATCAGTTCCATCATTAGGACGTCCCGTTTGTGTTAAAATAAAATCCACTTCTTCAAAGCTTTGGAGTTTCTTTTTCATTTCTTTTGTTATGCGTACCGATTCGTCCAGATTAATGCTATTCGGTAGCGTAGCACGCACATATATTGCACCTTCGTTCATCTGAGGAATGAATTCAGTGCCCCAGAATGAAAAACGAATAACGCAAGTGGTTAGTATCAATAAAAATATCACTATAGTCTGTATACGATGTCTACTTGCAAACGCAAACATATTGTATAAAACCCGGGTAAAGAAACGACTTACGAAATTGGTTTTCTCTTTTACCGATTTTGTCAATAATAATTTACACATAACCGGCACATACGTTAAAGACAAAATTAGTGAACCTAATAGCGCATAACCTAAGGTAAAGGCCAGCGGCTGAAACATTTTTCCTTCAACCTTCTGAAACGAAAATATAGGGAATAATGCGACTACCAATATTATCTGTGCAAAAAAAATGTATGAAGCTACACTTCCGGCGCTTTTGCGGATCAATCCACCTTTCAGCATTGGATTAAAATGGCTACCAAGATCATGTGATCGCTTTTCCATTGCGACATACACACTTTCGACAATAACCAGTGTTCCTTCTAGTAACAGCCCGAAATCCAGGGCTCCCATGGATATGAGATTTGCAGGCAAACCTTGTATACGCAGCATGATAATGGCAAACAAGAATGATAATGGAATGACGGATGCCACAATGAGTGATGTACGCCAGTTGAAAAGAAATATGAAGACCACGAGTGATACTAACAAAATACCTTCGAGTAGGTTGCGAAGAACGGTATGCACGGTTGCATTCACAAGGTTAGTACGGTCAAGAAAGGGCTCTATCTTAACGTTATCAGGCAGGATACGCTCGTTAAGCTCTGCTATTTTTTCTTTCAGATGAACAATCACCTCACTGGGGTTTTGCCCTCGCAACATAATTACAATACCTTGTACCACATCGTCGTCGTCATTTAGACCGACTTGTCCTAAACGTGGTTTAGAGGATATACCCACTTCGGCAACCTGTTTTACACGTATGGGTGAACTTCCTTTTACTTCGATGAGTATATTCTCAATATCTTCTATACTTTCAAGCAAGCCTATACCTCTAACAACAAATGCTTGGCTTCCTTTTTGTATTACATCGCCACCAACATTTATATTGCTTCGCTCAACGGCTTCATATACATCCAAAGGGGAAAGGTTATAGTTTGCAAGCTCAGCAGGATTTACTTTTACCTCTAGAATTTTTTCTTCTCCACCAAAGCTGGCTATTGTTGCTACTCCCGGCACAGATAATAATTCACGCTCTACGACCCAAGAGTTGATAGCAGCTACCTCGCGTACAGGCAAATCACTCTTGAGAACATAACGAAAAATTTCACCTGTAGCACCCGAAGGTGGCTCTATTGATAATTCTACACCTTCAGGGAGGTCGAGATCTTGCATCCTATTAGACGCATATTGCTGGGCAAAGAAATCATCAACCCCATCTTCGAATAGAACAGTAATTACAGACAAGCCAAAAAGGGACGTCGAACGGACATCTGTTTTACGAGGAATGGTATTTAGTTGCTGCATGATAGGTAAAGTGACAAATTTCTCAACTTCTTCGGCACTTCGCCCTGGCCATTGAGCGATTAATTTCACGCGTGTGTTAGTGACATCCGGATATGCTTCTATAGGGGTGTTTTGGAAGCAAATAACTCCTGCTATTGCGAGTATACATGTTAGAAAAAGTACTAATATGTGGTTACGTAGTGCAAATGCAATAATATTCTCAACAAATTTGTGCATAATTATTTATTGTTAAGCCCTGAATATATTAGTAAATGGTTTGAGGTCACAACTTCTTCTCCTTCAGATAATCCTGATTTTACATAAGATACCTGTCCGCTATGCCCTTTTAAAAAGACCTCTCTTATCTGAAAATTACCATCGGTATTTTTTATTATAACAAAATAGTGGTCTTTATCGAATATTAATGCATCAGAAGGGATAGCTATATTTTTCTCTCCAACTTGATTTTTCAGATAAACGATAGTAGACATTCCAGGTTTCAACTTCAGGTCTTTATTCGATATAATAATTCTTGCCTTCAAGACTTTATCTTCAGGGTCAAAAACTTGTGACATCAAGTTGATCTTACCTTCGAATGTTTCATTAGGATAAGACAATGTTGTAAAATTCACATCCATTCCCTCCTTTACCAGCTGTAGGTTACCGGCATATACATTCACAACTACCCACACTGTAGATAGATCGGCAATCGTAAAAAGAGAGCCATTGTCGGAAGATAATGTACTTCCTGATGTTACGTTTTTGGATACAATATATCCGGACATAGGAGCTTTTATAGAAAAGATTCCATTCCCCTTGTCTGAGCCGAATAGTTGCATATCATTTTTTACTTTTGATAAGGAAGTCTGTGTTTGTTTGAGTTTAGTTTCTATTTCCAACAACTCTTTTTCCGAAAGCATCTTGTCTTTAAACATCTCCCTGGCAGATTTAAGTTCACGCTCTATGATACGTATTTCAGCCTGTAGAGAGCTTTGCTCACTCTGCAGCTCAGATAAATCTTTACTATGAATATCTAACAGCGCTTGTCCTTTTTCAACTTTATCTCCCAATGAAAAATAAACCCTGCCAGCTACTCCCTCAGTTAGAGGATAATAATTGATTACTTTATCTGAATCATATTCTACTTGTCCTGTAAGAGTCAACATTTCTATTCTTGTTTCGTATGCTGGCTTTACAGTCTTTACTGACGAATAGAAAGCCGGAACAATTTTTGCTTGTTTATCGGAATTACCTTCTCCATTCCCCGTACAGGAAACAAGCGATAAAAAAAGAATCGTTAATGTAAATAATAGAATTTTCCTTGTTATCATAATCGTTACTTATTTATTTCAGTGCCAACTGCATATTGAAACTCTACAAATGAATTGTACATATTTTTTCGAGATAAAAGAACTATTTGTTTGTTGCTTTTATAAGATTCCATAAAATCGAGGTATTCGAGCATACTGATATTTCTATTTAGGAAATTTTTTGTATATATACCAAGCATCTCATCCAACTCTGTTAACAAATCATTATTCTCTATTTCTTCATAAAATTTGTACGTGCGACTATAATTGTAGAAAGCCTCAGTTATTTCATGTTCAGCAATATTTTGTAGCTGCAAAGCAATAAGTTTGTTTTGCTCAATATTTATTTTAGCAGCTTTAATATTCCCTTGATTCCTATTCAAAAAGGGTAAATCGAAACTGATCCCAAATCCGATAAAATCTTTCCATACGCCTCCATACTGATCATAAGAGGCACTTAGTGTTATATCCGGAATTCGTTGTGATTTTTCGTAGATCAATGATTTTTCATAAAACAAAGTTTGCTGTTGTTCACGTTTTATATCAGGACGTAACTCGTGCGCTTTTTCGAGTAAAGACACGAGTGAGACCTGATTGGGATCAATATAATTGAAGTTTGTGTTTTCTACTTTTATGATATAAAAAGGTGAGATATTAAGTAACGATTTCAGATTTTTTTGTTGTTCATTCAAAGCTGCTTCCGTCTCATTTATTTCATTTTTAAGTTCTATTAAGCCTGATTGAAGCCTAAGCAATTCATTTTTTGCGATATTGTTTAGTTCGGCTTGTCTTTTGTAGGCAGAAATAAGTAGCTCAAGAGACTCTTGTTGAACAGATAAGACATCTTTGTATGATTGAAGGTATTCTGTTTCGTAAATTAATTTTCGAAACTCTGCTTTCAAACCTCTCAGTACATCTTCAAAATTTAAAACAGTAATTTCTCTTGAAACTTTTTGGCTGTTGATAAGCTTGTTTCGTTTATTGGCTGTTAAAATTAATTGACTAAGTTCTATACTAAACTGTGTATTTCTAGGAAAGGCCCCCCCAAGTTCTTCTCTTTGTTTGGCGGTGCTCCATAAATTCATCGAACCGATAGATAATTGTGGATTATCCCATAGTTTTGATTGTGCAATTTCTGCCTCGGCAAGAGTGATGTTCATCTTTTCGGCTAATAGCTGTAGGTTTTGTTTTAGGAACAAAGCCTCAATTTCCACAGGAGTATACTTGAGTATTTGAAACTCTTGAGCAAAGACCGGTAATCCGAAAAATGTCAATATAAGACAGGGCAAAGTTGATAGCAGTAACTTTCTCATCTTCAAAATCTAATTTTAGATGCAAAACTAGACTCTTGAAATTAGAAAGAGATTAAACCGAGATTAGAATAGGATTAGAAATTGATATTCCAGGTAATTGTAACTNNGTAACAGTTGTCCCTTTATTTTCCATAGATGAGATACTAATATCAGCTCCTGAAAGTTTTAATATTTTATGTGCAAGAGATAAGCCTATTCCAGCCCCCTTATATGAATGTGTATTTTGTGCTCGGTAAAATGTGTCGAATATTTTATTTTTTTCTTTTGCCGGTATGCCAATACCTTTATCCGAGACTAAAAGATGAAAGTGGGATTTGTTTTTGATGATTTCAACTTTAACCTCACCATTTGAATATTTACAAGCATTATCAATTATATTTTGTAGGGCTACAAATAACAAATGACTATTTGACGGAATATAGAATGAATTCTCATTTTTCACGAACGAAATTCGCCCTTTATATTTAGATTGCTCTAAATAATGAATAACGAATTGCAACTCTCCTACTACATCTAATTGCTCAACATCAGATTCTGATATTTCCAAATCGGTTTGAGCTAATTGGAAAAGGTTATTTACTAATATGTTTAAACGCTCGATCTCGTTTTCAATCCGTTTGATAGAACCTTTGTATTCATCGGGAGTAAACTCTTTTAGTTGCATAACTTCACACTCACCCATAATTGCTGTTAATGGGTTTTTTAGTTCGTGTGATGCATTCGCAATAAATGTCTTCTGCGAGTTGAAGCTTATTTCTAAGCGTTCGATCATCTGGTTGAAATAACTGATAACTTGAGCTAGTTCATCATTTCCCTTTCTCTCTATCAGTCGAAGGTGTAGGTCTTTGGGTGTTATTTCTTGCATTCGGGAAACCATATCCTGTAGAGGCTTAGTTATCATTTTTGCATTCCACCAGAGTAGACCAAAAATAATAATACTACTCACGAATAGCACTATTAACAGGATATGCTTCAGCAGATTTTTCAGGTAATCTCCTTGAATATTCTTAGCTGTAACGATAATGATAAAATTACCTTCATTGTCTGGGTAATATATACCAACTCCGCTTAGCTTATCAATCTCGAATTTTAATTGTTCTGTTCGGAACAATTCGTCTATTTGCCTTTCATTCAAGAAAGACTCAAGCTCTACAGTAGCATCATGTCTGTTATTGGCTACAATTATTCTTTCAGAAGTTTCAGGTAATAATCTTTGATATGCATCAAGTACTTTTTGATAGGCTTGTTGACTCAGTTCATCTTTTTCAAAATGCTTTTGAGCCGTAATAAGTGCTTTATCAAGTAAAAGCGTATAATAATTACTATCAATATTTTTTGAAGTAAGTAGATAAACAAAAATAAAAACAACCATCAAGATCACGACGGTGATAGATGTATATAAAAGGGCTAGTTTTGTTTTTATCTTCATTCTTCTTTTAATATATATCCTAATCCAATAACTGTATGAATTAGCTTATCCATTCCTTCATACTGAATCTTATTTCGTATATAGTTAACATATACATCTACGATATTTGTATTCGTGTCGAAATTGATATCCCATACGTTTTCTAATAGAGTTTGACGCGAAAGCACTCTATTGGGATTTTTCATGAAATACTCGAGTAGTAAATATTCTTTAGCTGTGAGATAAATTATATTTCCATCACGAATAGCCTGCTTCGTGTTAGTATCTAATTTTAAATTAGAAATTTGTAAAATTTTGTCATCTTGTATTTCCGCACTGACTTTCGAACGCCTTAACAATGCATTAATCCGAGCTTCAAGTTCAGCCAGCTTAAACGGCTTGATGATATAATCATCGGCTCCGGCATTAAGGCCTCTTACAATATCCTCGGTTGTAGATAATGCTGTAAGTAGGATTACAGGGGTAGTATAGCCAAATTTTTGCCGATAAGCCTTACAAAGCTCCAATCCTGACATAAAAGGCATTATTATATCCATAATGATTAAATCATAATCTGTGATTTGTAATTTTTCCCATGCATGTAATCCGTCATTACATATCTCTGTTTCAAATCCGCTTATATTTAAACCTCGTTCAATAAACGAACTGATGTTCTGCTCATCTTCCACAATCAGTATTTTCATCTTAAAAAGGGTAGCTTTTAAATACAAATATAAAGGATGTTTAAAAATTCTAGTATGTTTAACCTTAAGTTATTTGAAAATAAGAGATAGCAACATGAACATTTATTAAAAAAGAAGCCCATAAAATATTTATTTCATGGGCTTCTTCTAATAACCAACTTTTCTTTTACTTCTTCTATATTAAATCTTTATAAATATTTTCTTCTTATATAATATGTTACCAATTATCCAAAGAATAGAGATGAAACATAAGGCATAGATTAATGACCCGAAATAATCTCCACAAAAAGATTTCAAAATCTGAGTATAAAAATAATCCTTAAAGCTTATTACCTCTGGATAATTCAAATGAATACTTTCGAGAATAGTTGCCATAATGCCTGCTAGGACATATATAAACAAAGGATTCACTCCAAACGATTCGAAAAAGACCGACCACTTCTTATACCCCTTCACATCGATGATCCATATAAGCAGCGATAAGAAGGTAGCACCCAACCCACATGTAGTCAGAACAAATGTCGGAGACCATATCTTCTTATTTATAGGACAGCCATAACTCAATAGAAAGCCGCAAAAGGTAAGTATTGCACCTATTATAAACAAATGAAGCATCCTTTGTTGGCTATCTTTTGTTTCCATCAGTATTTTCCCACAATAAAAACCGATCAACACATGGCACACAGCGGGAATGGTGCTTAAAATTCCTTCAGGATCGAGACCGAACTCTGTGTACATATGATTCAGCCCAAGAATGCTTTGATCTGTCACTGCAAGGATATTGTATCCTTCGGTGGCAAATCCGTTCCCGAAAAGTAAAAGCAAGAAATAACCAATCAGCCCGACTACAATTATATACGGTATATACTTATGTTTTATAAAGATAGCGATCAGAGATGTTATTCCATACGTAAGCGCCAAGCGTTGCATTACACCCAGAATACGCAGATGTTCAAAATTGGTGACGGATTTGCCCAGCCGTTCCCCAAATCCCAGATTATCGGCAGCTAAGCCATGGTATGTACCAAATGAAACACCCAACCAGGATAGACCTAAACCGATAAGAAATATAACGAATGTACGTTTAAGTATTTTTCTTAGCGTGGGCACAGAAAACTCAAAGTTGAATTTCCGTAACGAGATAAAGGTAGAAATACCCATAATGAACATGAAAAACGGAAAGATAAGGTCTGTCGGAGTAAGTCCATTCCATTCGACATGCCTTAACGGAGCATATATATGCCCCCATGATCCGGGGTTGTTTACAAGTATCATTCCGGCGATGGTGATACCCCTCAAAACATCGAGAGATAAAAGGCGACTGCTAATTTTTACTTCCATTGTATCTTTTTTAATAGGTATAAGAACGATAATGTATTCCCTCTCTATCCATAATGCGGTTGTGTAAACTCATTCGTTGCAAAAAATCCTGCCAGTTTCGTTTATTACTCCATATTAATTCGCTATAGGCTTGTAAAGCAGGGTATACATGTTCTTCTAGTTTTGTCTCATTTGGAATTTCTTCTGTCCAGACACAAGCCTGATAACCGATTACTTTAGAGTCTGTCATGTTGTGATAATCCTTTGTTATATCAAATTCATATAGTTCTTTCCATAGTTTAAATGAAGGTCTTGCACTTAGATAAAAATGGCTCCATGTCATAAAAATCATCGGATTTCCTTTCTTTACAATCATGTTCGCATTTTCATTCATCCAATCGCGCCAGAAAGTCACATGTACCTCCTTTTCGATATCATCGACAGCTGCATCGTCCCATACGATAGTCTTTTTCCCTTTTTCCTTTAGCGACTTTTGAATTTCATTTACAAAGAAAGTCTGCAAATCGGCTGATGATTTCATTTTGTGCTTTTTCATTTGTTTTTTACAATTAGCATTCAATTCCCAAGTATCTCTTTCTACTTCATCAGCTCCAATATGTACAAAAGGTGAAGGAAATAGTTCTGCTATTTCAGAATATATGTCTTTTGCAAAATCTATAACTTTAGGATCACACGGACATATAGGATACGAAAACTCTTTACCCCAGCCGGTATTTCCAGTGCAAGATAGCCATGGATATGCTCTTATCGCAGCAGACATGTGCCCCGGCATATCTATTTCAGGTATAATTTCTATGCCATACTTTTGTGCATGTGCGATGATTTCCCGCATATCAGCTTTAGTGTAAAATCCGCCATACTTAGAGTCATTTCGAATGAAACGTTTATCTATTTGCATATCCGGATTATATTCCGATTGGCGTATACAGATCGAGTCATATTTATCAAAAGATCTCCATGCGCCGATTTCTGTTAATAGTGGATATTTATCTATTTCGATTCGCCATCCCTGATCATCGTTTAAGTGCAAATGCAGCTTGTTTATTTTATAAAATGATAAGCGTTCTATCGTTTTTAATAAATACTCTTTTGTAAAGAAATGTCGAGCCACATCCAAATGAAACCCTCGCCACTCATATCGAGGATAATCTTCTATTTCTGTAACAGGTAATTGTTTGATTTGACCTGCAGATGTGAGAGAAATAGATTCTATCATCTGATGCAAAGTTTGTATCGCCCAAAGGCTTCCGGCGGAACCGGATGCATGGATATCAATATGTACTGTGTCTATCTTAATATGATATGCTTCATCAGGTAATTGTTTATCTACAAAGAAACGTATTAGGCTATTTTCATTCGAGCCATAAGAGACCTCTATGTTCAAAGATTCCAATAATGCTTTTTCAATTATGCTTTTGGCATTCTCATCTATATCTTTGCTTATCGTTATTACCGATGGCAAACGTAGAAATAGATTAGAGTATATCTCTTTTTGAGGTTTTGGTATCAATCGAGGGGTTTCACAATTTAATTTCTGAGAAAACCCACCCTGTGTCTCTATAATAAAACACAGACACAAGAGGAATATTCTAAACTTCATCTTATTTGTATTTGTATAATGTGGTTACACTTTCTCGTCCACAATAAAAAGCTTTCGCCCTTATTTCTTTTGCATTACAAGTTATAGATTCAGTCCAAAGAGTAGAATTAACCGTAGGTTCCGATCCATCTATTGTATATCTGATTTCAGCATTAGGAATAGATGTGTTTACATGTAATTTGCCATCGATCATCTCTATGCCGGGATGAGCAATACGGAATTTAATATTCAAAAGATTAAGACGAGGTAACTCGTACTCACTTATCTTTCTATTATACAGGCGCAATGCATCAGTATATTTATCGCTTAACGGCTCTTTCTCCCATTCAGGATGAGTATTCCAAGCTCTCTCTATAAGACCAAACATCTTGGGGAGCAAATAGTATTCAACCATGTCAAAATTGCGTATGGTTTCTGCCCATAATTGTCCTTGCATGCCTTTTATTTCGTTAAAAGCATTCGGTGATAAAGCTATTTTTTTCTTAGATACTTTTGTTATATCTACGCGATTACCACTCATATCTGATCGTACAGACTTATATATATCATATGGTACAACATTAAACGAATTATACTCATTTACAAAACCTCCCCAATAAGCTCCAGGTTCATTTTCATGTTTGTTATATGATAAGTCAAAATACAAATTGGTGACATTGCATAGAATAATAGGATAGCCGGCATTAGCCAATCTATAAGGAATCTCATCTCCATTCCACTCCGGAACTGTATTCCAGCAATAACTTAAAACATTATCTCCGGCAAACTTCTTATTTACCGTTTCATCAGGTAATAAACCAACTTCCTGCCATGCACCGAGCTGTATATTCTTTTCTTTAAAGAAAGGAATGATCTGTTCAATAAAATAGTCCTTCAACTCTCTCGTTTTCTTGAAGCCTTTATCCTTCATAAATGTCATTGCAATATCCGACCCTTCCCAAGCTCCATGGGGAACTTCATCCCCTCCCAGATGTAAAACAGACAATTCCATTCCGGCATCTTTGTACATCAAATTTACTTCGGTTACAACCTTTTTCACAAAGCTATATACTGAGGGTAAAGCTACATTGATAACATTATCAGTATAACTTTGCGCCGAGATATAACGTGATGTATCCGCAAAATCAGTAAGTAAATATTCTTCTGCCTTCTTTTTATCTGATTTTATATATTTATAATACCGAACATTCATAGCCTTAATCGCTGCTCGTGCATGTCCGGGTAGATCTATTTCGGGGATAACTCTAATATGATGCTTCTGTGCATATTTAAGTATTTCTATAAAGTCGCTTCTAGTAAAATAACCATTTCCTATCGAATTTTCATCATTAGCATCCCAGCCACTTCCATAGGCCGGATATAGACATTCCTTCTCGTCTACAGTATGACCTCGGCGAGCTCCAACTGTTGTCAGTTCCTCTAAACCGGGAATTTCTATGCGCCAACCTTCATCGTCTGTCAAATGCAAATGTAAAACGCTCATTTTATACATTGATAAAATATCTATAAGCTTCAATATATTCTCTTTAGAAGAAAAATTACGAGCAACGTCTAACATTTGACCTCGATATTCGAGATCGGGATAATCAGATATACTTACATTCGGTAAGCTATATGGTAAATCTTTACTATGTATAAATGCTAAAAGCGTTTGAACCCCGTTAAAAATTGCATGAGGAGTATTTCCGGTAATTTCAATGGAACCATTATTCAGTTCCATTTGATAGTATTCTTTATTTTTGCCTACATACGATTCTTTTCTCAGATTTATAGTTACAGCAGCCTTATCTACAATATTACAGCCATATAGTTTTTCAAGCTTTTCTTTCAATAGATTTGCTTCATTCGCAAACGTTGGATCATATTTCAGGCTAACATCTTTTGTGAAGGAAAATTCTCCGCCATTCTCCTTCACATGTTTCAGCGATGGGAAGATATCCGTTTTCTTTAAAAGTACTTGCTCTGAAAAAATTAGATTACTTTCATAAATCATTTTTCCATCAGGATATGGCAACTCACTCTCTCCTACTCTTGACCATTGATAATCATGAAGAAAAGGTTTGGAATTGATAGCAACACTATACGGTACAGACTCTTTTCTTTTTTCATCGAGCATAACAATGTATGCGCCTTCCGGTGCTCCTGCATTTTTCAGAATACTTCCTGCACAACGAAATGTTATCTTTAAAGTATCACCCGAAGCTAAAGGACGATATGAAGATGATGGTGCAATCTTGTAATAAGTAGAACTGATTTGCTGCACAATGACAGGTGATGTCGGGTCTGGCTTTACAGCTGCCGGCATTTGATTATAGTAGACAATCCAATTTTCCTTTAAGGAATCATTGCTATGATTAATAAGATAAAATGTATTTTCATAATATCCGGGCTCTATTCCATTTCTACCCATTTCCCACATTAATGAGACAGGGGATTTGTTTAGATTCTTCTGATTTATACATGCCGACATTATAAACATAGAAGTAATCAGATAAATGATGTATTTCATGTCTTAAAAACTTTCTTTATTTTTGAATATAGACACACGGTCCCAGTTCATTTTTCGCAGTGTTTATATTTTTATTATAGTCTGTCATCGGAAAAATTTCTCCCGATACAACATTTGCAATATATAGATCATATCCTCCAAGGCTTCCGGTACGTGTGCTACAGATAATAACCCAATCATTATTTACCGGATAAGCATCAGAATAATCTCCGTCTGTATTATTAAAAGGGAGGCGTTTACTTTTCAATCCGCTCCAAAATCCACGATATACTTGATCTACACGATTTGTTTCGGAATATCCCACAGAATAATAGAATGATGTTTCATCCGCATTTATAGGATAATAATCCTGAACTTTAGCTGCATCATAAAGTGTTTTTATAGATTTACTTTTAATATCGATCACAGCAATAGAAGATGTTGCTCCATCGCCTTTCGAACAAATAAGCTTTGTCCCATCGGCATTATAGTAAGGCATCGAATAATCTACAGGACTAAGTTTTGTCACTTTCCCTGTTTCCAAATTGAGTTCGGCAACCCTAAAGTCTTGTTTAAAAGCTATGCGTTTCCCATCAGGGGAAAATTTAGGATCTTCATCTCTTGTTCCGTCATATGGTGTAAGATTTACAGGCTGTGTTGTTCCCGAAAGATCGTATAAAAAGATATCCCATGTATTTGTATCTTCTCCTATTCCCATAAAAGTGATCTGTTTACCATCGGGAGAAAAATGCGCATTCATAGCGTTGCGTATTTTCCAGTTTTCACTTATACATTTCAATTCATTTGTACCAAAATCATAAATGTACATTTTAGAATCTTCAGTGTCATAGGTTGTATAATTGTGATATACTAGTTTGCCTTTTAAGGTTGGAGCCTCGGTTATAACAGGAGGCGTCTCTGTTTTGTTATTATCATCGTTATCATTGCAGCTAAATAGAGAGAGTCCTAAACTGCATATTATCAAAGATTTTAACCAATATGTATTCATTGTATTATATTTTTATTTTAGTGGCTCTGATGACAGATTTTCATTTGCATCATGATCAGAGCCACTGTTATTATTATCAAGGAAGTCTTTTAAAATCAACTTTAGATTTGTTCAAACCATCAGAAACATCTAGTGTAATACGGTAATAACCCGGAGTAAAACCTTCTCCTCCGACCAAATCTGCCATGCTTCCGCCTGCTGCACTCACCCCGGATGAATCTCCGGTAAATAAGTCGTTTGAAAAAACAGCAAATTGGGCATCCCATGTACGATTACTAAATATTTGGATATCAAAACCTCCCCAGTCATGCTGGTCTGACAGATAAACAGTTGCCTGATACTTATTTGGTTCTACAAGACGCATGTAAGCTAACTGTTTCACATCATTGAGATCCCATCCAATTGAATTAAATGCACTATTCCAAGTAGGAGATGAAGAAAATCCATGCCCAATGATCCAATAAGTAGCCGGAGCCACATCTGTCATCTTGTTAATCCATATATAATTATATTCCAAAGAATAGTACACATCCCATTTGCCGGATTCACCTATAAATTTGTATGTCTTTGTTTCAGCATTATATTCGAAAAAGTCTCTATTGTAAGCTTGTTCTATATTATCAATGCCTGATATCGAAAAATTTTGTCCTTTGGTAAAGTCTACACTTGCATACAAGTAATTTCCGGAGGCCATCATCTGTACATTATTTACCTTGATGACCAGTCTCAAGCCCTCTATATCAAAATTGAAAGAAAATGCATCGAATATAATTTTCTTAACAAGCCAGTTACTATATGAAAATTGAATNNAAATCTATCTCCAATAGATGCTACATTATCATCAATACCTGCATTCCATACATAGTTAGCTTGTGCAAGATCCTCGGATGTTGCTATTTTAGTACTGAAAGTACTTGGATATCCCCCTTCTTCTGATTCATAGATGTATGGAGTATTTTCTTTTGCATGCAACTCTATTACAGATTTATCACTTAATATAAGATAAAGGGTCTCTGGTAGCTCGGGACGGATAGCTTTAAGTGTTTTTTGCTCTTTAGTTTCTCCTCCATCCACATTTATCAAGGCGAAGTTGACTTTCAGTTCATCTCCTGTAGCAATATTGGATGTAAATGGTACAAACAAAGAAATATTATCTAGCGATACAGAATTACCTTTGGTTCGTATAGACTTACTACTGATGACAACATCGTTGGCCACCAATTCGACCTCGAGAGTGGAAAGAGGACGAACTGCATCGCTCACTTTCGCATCAAAATAAATAGAATCTCCTAACTTAATATTTTCGTTACCCTTTATTGCCAGCGACTCGATAACTGGTACTACGATTGTAGAGTTGTCATCATTGTCACTACATGATACGAAAATGGCAGATATAAAAATCAATAAAAATAATATTTTAAATGTCTTCATAATATTCATTTTTTAATAACCCGGATTTTGTGTTAGGTTGGGATTTGAATCTTTCTCTGTCTGAGGCACAGGCCATAGTTTATGAAATTCTTCTAGGTTTGGGAAAAGTAATTTTCCATTTTTGTCTTTATGTTGACGCATAACTTCCACCATTCTGTCATTGCGTAACAGATCATACCAGCGTTGTCCTTCCAAAGCAAGCTCAAATTGACGTTCTTGTTCAACGGCTAAACGAGCATCTCCTTGAGATAAAGTTGTTGATAATTTCTTTAATCCGGCCCGATCGCGAATCGTATTTACAATATTCATAGCTTCGCTAATCTTATTTAATTCAACTAATGCTTCAGCTTTAAGGAGAAGTATGTCTGCTAATCGCATTAATATAATCTCTGAATCTTTTTGGCGGATTTTATTTGCAATAGGATAATTGCTTGACGGGAAGTAGTTATCATATGGTACTTCTTTATAAACAATTGTTGATGCAAAGCGTTTGTCGTCAGGGTTGAATTTAGAGATCAGATCATGTGTCGGTGTACAGTAGCGGCGCCATGTAATAGAACCATCTTCTTCACTGTACAACACCCAATATGCCCAATTGGGAGATGTAGCATCATAATATACTTCAAAGATGCTTTCTGTTGTATATTTATTTGCCGGATTCCATAAATCATCATAGTTTGTCACTAACTTATAACCATCAGCAATCACTTTATCACATAGTTCTACAACTTTAGAATAGTTACGTCCAGACTTTTCTCCACGAGTAGCATATACTTTTGCCAACAAACCATTTGCTGCTCCTTTGGTTGCTTTAAATGCACCTTGCGACAGACTACCCAGGTCAGGGATAGCTTCTTCCAAATCTTTTATTATCTGTGCATAGATATCGTCTGAAGGAGTACGCGCAGGATATAGTTTAGGGTATAGTTCTTCTAAATTCTCGGCCGTAATAGCAGGTATCAATTCTATCATCAGAGGGGCATCGCCCCATATTCTTACAATATCGAAATATGCATAAGCCCTTATAAACTTAGCTTCGGCAATAATTCGTTTGCGGATAGCATCATCAATATTTGTTTTCATCAAACGTGTATTTTCTATTACGCTTGTTGCTGCTCCTCCCATTTCATAATATTGGGCCCACATTAGTTTTGTTTTCGAGTTCATAGATGTTACCCTGATACCGTCCACTTCTTCACCCGGAACTCCATCACCTCCGGCATAGCAATTGTCTGACTGGATATCCCCATAACTGAAATTCTCAAATTGAAAAATATCTTGTTTAAATTTATTATAAGCACCATTCAGTTCAGCTTCAGCATCGGTTACTGATGCATATTTAGATTCCAGATTCGAAGAATTCTGTGGATCTCCTGTGAAATCAGATAAAGGTTCATTGTCTAGAAAATCGCCACAGGAATAGGTGATAAATAGACATGATATAAAGGCTAATAATTTTATATATGTTTTCATTGCTTCATATTTTTAGAATTCTACATTAAGACCAAATATTATGGATTTGTTCTGAGGATATGTTCCATAATCGACACCTAATTCGACTGCACTTGCATCATAAGCATTTACTTCAGGGTCGTATCCGCTATATTTTGTCCAAGTCCATAGATTTTGAGCTGTTATATATGGTTGAAGTTTTCTGATTCCTGCTTTTTTCAGAAAGTTGAACTTCGGGCTAAAATCATAAGATAGTGTTATATTTTTTAATCGCAGATATGAGCCATCTTCAACAAAGCGGGAAGAGTTATAAATATTCTCTATATTTCCCGGACGAGGTATTTCGGTTACCATACCGGGGCGTTTCCATCTCTTTAAGACATCGGTAGATTGATTACGAAAGTCCATCATACCTGTCATATCAATCTTTGATGCGTTGAAAATATCATTTCCGTATGATCCTTGAAAGAATACAGATAAGTTAAAGTTTGCATACGAGAAAGTGTTTGTCAGACCAAAAACAAATAAGGGTTGTGCATCCCCGATTTTAGTTCGGTCTTCAGGATCTATTATTCCGTTCTCATTTCTATCTTCATAGATGATATTACCGGTTTCCGGATCTACTCCTTTTGATACATATCCGTAAAATGTTCCCAATGAGTTTCCTTCCTTTAATATAATAGCAGGTTGTTCGGTAGTATAAGTAGTGGCATAATAGTACACTTTGTTTAAACCAAGTTTGGTTACTTCATTCTTGTTGAATGAAATATTAAAATCAGTATTCCATTTAAAGCTCTTAGCATCTATGCTTCGCGCAGATACAGCTATTTCAAGACCTTTATTTTTCATTTCAGCATCATTGCGAGCAATTCCTCCGGGTATATTGGCATAACTGGGTAGATAAACAGTTAACAACATGTCTTTTGTATATTTATAGTATGCATCAAAAGTGAAGATGAGTCTCGAATTAAACATGCTGAGATCAATACCTACGTTTGTTTGGGTCGTTTTTTCCCATGTCAATTCTCTGTTGCCAGGAGTTTTCAAATAAAGAGACAAACCAGGTAATGAATTATCAGTAGTAGGAGGTATTCTTCCTGCTGCATATTGCGCTCGCCATGAATAATTGCCAATACCTTCCTGATTACCATTAAGCCCCCACCCTGCTCTGAGCTTCAAGTCTGAAATGACATTTGCTGTACCGGTCATAAAGGACTCACTAGAAATACGCCATCCGGCAGAAAATGAAGGAAAAACACCCCATCTTTTTCCCGGAGCAAACTTAGACGAACCATCTGCTCGCATATTGGCACTGATCAGATATTTACTTTCGTAATCGTATGCTACACGTCCCAGAAACGAGGCAAGAGTCCACTCGGATGCGTAGCTCCATGTTTCATCTTTATCGATAATGTTAGCCGCAGAGAAAGAGCGAATATTAGGATAAGAACTAAGTAAGTCGTATCCTGAAAGCTTTCCTCCTTCTGATTTAGCTTTTTGTATCGTAGCACCCCCAAGTATCGATAAGTTGTGTTTGTCTTTAAACTTGTTTTGGTATGTTACAAGGTTTTCCCATAGCCATTCAAAATCCTTAGAACTTTCTTCCTCTACACGACCTTTAGTAGATCGTCCGTCAGAGTTGGATGTAGGGTCTAGAAAATATAAGCCTCTAGAGTTAGTTTCGTCTATTCCAAAACTTGTTTTGTAATGTAAGTTTTTTGCAAGAGTAAAATCGAGGTTGAGAGACCCAATCAGACGGCTTCTGTCGTAAGTCTGATCTGCAGCATTAGCAGCAAATGGACTTAATATACGTGCTCCATATGCAAATTCATCATATTGTCCGGGATTATCAGAATCCCACTTTTGAATATAAGGAGGAGTATTTATTACCGAAAGGATTGATCCGGCTCTCATTGCACTTCTGTTTTCATAGACCTTGCTTCCTTTTGTTTTTGTATAGGCAAGGTTTAGTCCCATTTTAAGCCAGTCTGTTTGCTGATTATCAATGTTCGTTCTGAAATTATAACGTTTAAAATTCGACTTTTTAACAATACCTTGTTCATCCAAATAACCGGCAGATGCAAAATACTGAAGTTTATCAGTTCCACTGGTTAATGACAACTGATAATTTTGATTACTACCGGTTCCGTAAAATGCATCAGTCCAATTTGTATAACGAGTTTCTTCATCAGGGATAGAGACAGGTGTATCTGTGTACTTGTTTAGATCTTTGATATAATCTTTATACTGTTCAGTGTTCAATGCATTTATTTTATTTCCCAGCTTCGAAAATCCAACATACGAACTAAAGCTCACAGAACGTACGCCAGCCTTCCCTCTTTTAGTCGTAATAAGTACAACTCCATTAGCTGCTCTTGCTCCATAGATAGCAGCAGATGAAGCATCTTTAAGTATTTGCATACTTTCTATATCATTCGCACTAAGATTCGAAATAGTCGTCATTGGAGTACCATCTACTACATATAGCGGCTCATTCCCAGCCTGTATAGATGTTGCACCTCTGACTCTGATAGATAGTTCAGAACCCGGCTGACCTGAGGGTTGAACAACCTGTACTCCGGCAGCTCTTCCTTGTATAGCCTGAGCTGCTGATATAATTGGACGTTCTGAAATATCTTCCGTAGATACTACAGCAACAGCAGTCGTCAAGTCCTTCTTTTTTACCGTATTATAACCTATAACAACTACTTCTTCCAACTCCTTATTATTCTCTTGTAGTTTGACTTGTATATGCGAGTTTTTACCAACAGTAATACGTTGTGATGCATATCCCACATAAGAGATCAATAATACAGATTTTTCGTCTTTTACTGAGATAGAGAAACTACCATCCAAATCTGTGATTGTTCCATTATTTGTTCCTTCTTGCACTACACTTACTCCAATCAAAGGCTCTCCTTGATTGTCAATAACTGTTCCCTGTACTGTTTTTCCCTGTGCCACAATGCTATGCTGAGTAAGGTAAGAGTCCTTTTTTTGTTTCGAAACAATGATTATATGTTTCTGCTTAATTGTATAGCTACAATTCTCATTTTTCAGAACCTGTTTAAGAGCGTCTTCCAAAGATAAATTACGGATTGATATCGAGAGTTTTTTTTCTACATCAAGATCCGTTTCATCAAATCCGACCGAATAGCCACTTTGTTTTTCTATTTCATACAATGCAGCCCTGATTGTGATATTATTATTCACAATATTAATGTTGGACTGCGCCCAAACATGGCTCAAACAAGACAATAGAAGTACTGTAAGCCATGTATAAACATGCTTTCTTTTCAACATTAGAGTATAAATTTTAAAGGTTAATTAATTGCTTTTCAATATATATATATAGTATTGCTTTTTATCTTATAATTGAAGTCTCGGATAATTTCTTTTAGTATGTCAAGGGTTTCCGGCAGGGTTTCTTCTGGAGAGAAACGTACCGTAAATGTCCTTCCTTCATATTTACCCGCATCAAAGTGTATAACTACATCATAGCGTTTTTCTATAGCATGCAGAATATCACCAAAAGAGGCTTCCTGAAATATTAAATATCCATCTTTCCACATTGCTACTCTCTTTGCATCCACAATTTGTTTCGATAAATATTGAGTTTTATTATCATATATAATTTGCTCATTCGGCTTCAATATCATAGATTGTACAGGGCCCGTTTTTGTTTCTACTTTTATCTTACCCTCTTCTAATGTTGCTGTTATTTTTGGTAAGTCTAAATAAGCCCTAACATTAAATATTGTTCCCAATGCTTCAATATTCAAATTGTTTGTACTTACGATAAAACGTTTATCCGGATTTTTAGTTACGGAGAAATTAGCTTCACCATTGAGATAAATAGTGCGTGTATCTCCTACAAATTTTTCGGGATATATTATTATTGATCCTGAATTCACCCATACCTCGCTGCTATCCGGTAAAACAATTAATTTTTTTTCGCCATAAGGAACAAAGCATTCTACCATATTCACATTTTTAACCGAATATTTCTGTGTCAGGAAATATGTAAGATATGAACATAGTATAGGAATCATAATCATGGCGGCAATACGCACAATGTAAGAGTAATTGATTCTCTTAATTCTATGTCTTGCATTCATTTTTTGATGCAACAGCTCTAAATCTCTTATTGTAGATTCATCAGCCTCCGCATTTATATTATTCCATATATTTTCAAGAGATGCATTTTTATCTTCAACATTGTCTGAATTTATCAGCCATTGTCTGAATTTATACTGGATATTCTTGGGAAGAATATTCTCTGTATATCTTCTTATAAGTAGATCGATGTGCTTTTTATGCATTTCTTTGGCTTTTATTACTTAGACTGTAATAAGGAAATAAACACGTAGTCGGTAATTCTTTTTTTTAGTAAAAAAATAAAACTATGTTCATGAGTAGTTTTCTAATATCTTTTAATGCACTGGAAATGTGGGTCTCTACCGTTCTTTTGCTAATTTCTAATTTTATAGAAATTTCCTCGTTTGTGAATCCTTCTTTACGGCTCATTTTATATATTTTCTTTCGTTGCTCAGGCATTGATTCAACTAATGTATCAATAAGCATTTCCAAATCACGAGCCTCAATTGACTCTTCCAATGAATCGAAGTCTTTTATTTTATACTCTCGCTCGTAATCATCAAAGAGTGCATTCTCCTTAAAAAAATCGAAGACCGCATTTTTGGACATTTGGAATAAGTATGTTCTGAAATATTGAATTTCGGGGAGCTTCTCTCTATTGTTCCATATTTTAAGAAATATATCTTGAGATAAATCTCGAGCATCTTCTTCATTCTTTACTAAACTCATTATAAAATTTTTCACTCGAGGATAATGAAGAATAAAAAGAGAATCGAAAGCTTTTGTATTTCCTTTCGAAATATTTAAAAGATACTCTTTTTCTATGTCCATACGATCTAGAATAGATAAAAAACGAAATCTGGGATATATAGAAATGACAATAACTATCTATCGGCACAAAGCTAGTAAGTTTTATGTTTGCAGCATAACAACTAAAATAAATTAACAACTTATATTTGTTCTTAAGGTTAGTCTTTTTCTCGTTTTTCAATTCAGAAAAAGTAATGGCTTAAATATATTTCCCATATATAAAAAATAGACTCTTTTTAAGACAAGGATATACGATGACCACATTGGCACACTCGGATCAATAAATTCGAGATATTGGAACGAATCCTCAAGCAGATCAAGCCTGTCTTTTATGAAAGGAGTATGAAATCCAGATTGATATGGTAAAACCTGAAAGAAAATATCTTCCTGCCTAAGAGATTCGGACAACTTCTTAAGAGCATCTTCGGTAGCGCATAATAATACTTGATTCGGACAATTATCATTAGACAAGTAAAGATTAGGTATTGAGTCCAAATACTTCTTAACCCTCTCCCGCCCTACACTGACAGCAATAAAGAAAACGCCATCTATTTTATATTTACTAGCATCTAAGCAGTTGATAAGTTTCTTGATTGATTTACCTGATATCATACCTGATGCTTCCACACCGAACCACTCACCTAAGCTGTGTCCGACGTTCATATCTGATTTTATATTTAATGCCTTCAACGACATATCCATCGCTTTGTTGATACGATACAATCTTAAGACATTGTCTATAATTTTACTTTCTGCTGATCTGTATTCCTCTTCAGGTAAAGAAAATTTAAAATAGTTGATCAGGCTCTCTATTTCTGGGTTCACTCCGGGATCATAGCCCGGATACATAAAAGCAATCTTTCCTCCATTCTTTATAAGTGGTTTATTTGTAAACCAAATATCTTGACGCCCTTTCCATATTAAATCTTTTTCAATAAATTTTATAGCTTTTTCTATCCTATCGGTCGTTGGATTGAATAGAACCAAACGGTAGTCTCCTTCTTGATTAAAAGATGCTGTTTGTCCATTACGTAAAGTCTTTATTAACTCTTCTTTGGAGGTAGAGCTAATCGCTATTACTTTATCTTGAAATGGGCTTTTCTCAACATCATCGTCTAAAGATCGTTTTTCTCCGTATGCTTCTAAGATCACATGTGCATTTATTCCTCCAAAGCCAAAAGCATTTACCCCAGCAACTAATGGGTACTTATTTTCATCCCAATCCTGAAGTTTCTGTACAGGTTTGAAACGGGTATTTTCTATCCCCTTTAATGGATGCTCACAATGTAATGTTGGAGGAATTTTTCTAGTATATAATGCTAAAACTGTTTTAATCAAGCCAAGAATACCTGCGGCAGGCATAACATGACCAATATTAGATTTTACAGAACCAATCAGTACATCTTTGTCACATTCTTCTTTTGGAAACACTTCTGATAAAGTTTGTAACTCTGTCTTATCTCCTATCGTTGTAGCAGTACCATGCGCTTCTAAATAACCAATTTTAGATTTGTCTAAATCTCTATTAGCCCAAGCTGTTTCTATAGCAAGTTTTTGTCCCTTTACTGATGGAGCCATTACGGCAACTCCTGATCCATCACTACTCACTCCTACCCCTTTGATGACTGCATAAATACGATCTTTATCTGCAATAGCCTTATCCAACGTTTTTAGAACAACGAAACCGCTACCTTCACCAATCAGTAGACCATCCGCATTTTCGCTAAATGGACAGATACGTTGTTTATGAGATAGAGCTCCAAGTTGTGAAAAAATACTCCAAAACGGAGCATTATGACCAACATGAACTCCCCCTGCAACTGCAATATCACATCTTCCACTTTCTAGTTCTTTCACACAATGATCCAATGCAATCAAAGAGCTAGCGCAAGCTGCATCAACTACATATGACGGTCCCTGCATATCTAACTTATTAGAAATAAGGGATGCTATCAGATTGGGTATAAGCCCGGGCATAGAATCCGCCTGATAACGCCCTCTTGATGTTTGATAATGTTCTTTTATTTTGTCGAGTTCTTCATCAGATAAATCGGGTAATGCTTTTTTTACCACTTCTGTTATTTGATGACTGACATGAACAATATCCATAGCTCGCCATATAGCAGATCCCACATATGCTCCTTTTCCTATTACCAATGCGCATTTCTTTAAGGATATATTTTTTTCAAAGACCGATGCATCTTCCAATGCTTCATAAACACATTTTAATGCTAAGAGATGTGCTGTATCCATTCCTTCTACAGCCAATGGTAGAATAGAAAATTGGATAGGGTCAAATAGTATATCCGGAATAAAACCTCCTCGTTTGCAGTAAAATCGATCTACAGCCGGAGTCTTTGTCTCTTCAAAATATCTAGGATCTAATCTATCAGCAGGAACATCCTTAATACAGTCCACCCCATTGATAAGATTATTCCAATACTCAGTGTAATTACTTGCTTCAGGAGCAATACAAGACATCCCTACTATTGCTATATCTTTCTTGTTTTCCACTTCTGAATCAATTATTTAAAAAGCTTTTTACATCTTCTGATCCACCCATCACCAGTATATGATTCTCTTTTCCATATTTAAGCTCATTTACAAAATATTCAGCTCCTTTCCTCAGAGGAATCAACGAAACCCCACGTTTCTTGAACTCAGCTTCTAATGTGTCATTTACCATACCTGTTCCTTTCCAGGGTCCCCAATTAATAGTGAGTATTCTGGCTTCAACTTTATCATTTAAGATTGGAGCAATATAATCGAAGACACTGTTTGCTGAAGCATAATCAGATTGTCCCTTGTTCCCATAAGATGATGCCACGCTACTGAACATTACAAATAGTTTTAGGTCGGAACGTAATTCATCCAGTAAGACATGCAGTGGAATGACTTTGGTAGAATACACTTTATCAAAAGATTCAAAAGTTTTATGTATAAATAATTTATCGTCCAACAAGCCTGCAGCATGAAATATCCCGTCTATTCTGTTATAGGTATCATATGTTTTTTTTATAAAACCTCTCAGTGCTCCTTCATTTTTTATATCTAAGGATATATATGTTACTTTCGCTCCGTTTTGTTCTATTTTTGCAACATTTTCATTTATCTGATTCGTCTTGAATATCTTTTGTACTTTCTTTTCTATTTCGCCGGGAGATTTCAGGTTTTCTTCAGTGATCAGATATTTACGTATCTTGTCCTTTGAGTCCAACGATTTATACTTATCAAATTCTTTTGTAGGAGTGTCTGAACGTCCTACAAGAATATAGTTACATGGATATTCTTTTGACAGTTCGCTAATCAACTCTGGAGTAATTCCTTGTGCACCACCAAATACAACAACTACAGAGTCTTTGTCGAAAGATAGATTGGAACTACCATTTTGAATAAGAGTGACAGGTTTAGGATTTGTAAAATATCTCTTTTTATCCTTATAGATTATTTCTGTATAGGTAGCATCATGTGTTAATAATTCATCTATTGCGATTTGAGACAAAGAATCAGGTTCGAAGATAGAATGAGATACTATTGCCCTGAAATTTATTGTAGGGAATTCATGTGCAAGACTCTTTATCAGTCCAGGGAAGCCTTGAATTTCTTTCAACTTAGATACCCCTTCAGTCATTTTAATATTACCAAGTACATCACTGAATGTATACACCCATTTAATCCTAGCAATATCTACATTTTTGATCATACTAAACACTTTTTTGATACTGTATTTTCGAGGGGATGTCGAAGAGTTGAGTATTACTAGCCCATCATACTGAGAAAGATTCTCATCTCCTTGTATCAAGTCAACAATAGCTCCATTTCCCTCTATTGATGCTTTTATATTTTGAGCATATCCACCACCATCATCAGTAAGGGCAAACCGTTTTCCTTCTATCTGAATTTTTTCTGAGTTTAAGGTTGTTTCTTCAAGTTCAAAACTCATTCTTATCAATTCATCTGCAATAGTTTTATTCTCTTTTACTGTTGTCTGTTCAACTTGAATTGTTTGCCCTATTTGAGACTGGGGTATAGAATCTTTATTCTCAACACCATTAGCCAACTCTCTTATCCAATCAATTAATCCATTAAGAGTTTTTACTGAAGCTAATTTTTCAATTGTATCATCAGCATCCTCAATACTACCGGATATATTTAGTTTTTCTCTCAATGAGCCTATAATCTCCATACGTTTGATAGAATCAATGCTGAGATCAGCTTCCAAATCCAAATCCAAACCAAGCATATCGGCTGGATAACCTGTTTTTTCGCTAACAGTTTCAAGAAGCAAGGCCTTGATATCATCAATTGTCACAGTTGTAGTTGGAACAGCAACTACCGATTGTGCCAAATCTGGTGTACTTGCAACTTGTGTTTGATTTATATTTGATTTGGCTAAATCCTTAATCCAGTCAATCAAACCGTTAAGGGTTTTTACCGAAGCTAGCTTTTCTACAGTATCTTCGGCATCTTCCATGCTTCCTGATATGTTAAGTTTTTCTCTCAATGATCCTATAATTTCCATTCGTTTGATAGAGTCTATACTAAGATCAGCTTCCAAGTCAAGGTCAAGACCTAACATTTCGATAGGATAACCTGTTTTTTCACTAACGGTCTCGAGTAATAAAGCTTTAATATCGTCTATAGACACATCCGGTGTTGATGGCTCTACAGATTTAGGCATCGACGCATTTATTGCCACAGGTTGTTGTATCGACTCTACGTGCTGCGGTACTGTGCTTACCGGTAAGACCTGTACTTGTTGCACAGGGATCGTTTGTATTGGAGTTGATATATTATTGGGAGTATGACCTAAATAGCCCAGCATGACATCACGCTGGCTCTGCATCATCATTCTCATACTATTTAGATATTCTAATATTACTTGATCTGAAGAAGAAAGTCCTGAAGATTCATTATTATTGGGGTTATTAACCATATTATTTAGGTTCATTAAAGGTTGTGTTATTGGGTATGCACCTGTCGAAGGCATTCGTCCATTAGTAGGTATAGCATTATGGCCATTGATATGCCAAACAATAGGACTCTTCTTATATTGTTCAGGCTCATCAATATTTACGATAGATGTATTGCGGTTTTTAAAGAGTTTTTCAACGTCAACAGATTTTCCTGTCGACAAATATTTTGCAAGAGTATGCAAGATGAAAGTTACTCCATTGAAACTTTTATTTTCTGTTTCAAAAGCAGAGACTTTATCTCCTAAGATGGATTGTACGAGTCCTGTAAGAACTCTACCGGGTCCAACTTCGATAAATATACGTGCACCTTCATTGTACAGATTTTCAACTTGCCGAGTAAAAAGTACAGGTTTAATAAGATGCTCCGCTAATCGATTTCTTATTTCTTGAGTTTTTTGAGGGTAAAGTTCCGCTGTTGTATTAGACCATACAGGTATATTTAGAGTCTTAAAGTCAACCTTGTTTAACACATCGGCGTAAAGCTCTCTTGATTTGTGTAAAAGAGGACTATGAAATGCGCATGCTACATTAAGCTCTTTATATGCAATATTTTTATTACTTAGTTTTCGCATAAAAGCATTCACTCCATCCGTAGAACCTGCCAGTACAATTTGTTTCGGAGAATTAAAGTTCACAGCCCACACATCCTTTTCACCTTCCAATAGGCCAATTATCTCTGTTTCGGGAAGACTGACAGCTATCATTCTCCCTTTATCCTCTTCTATTGCATCTAATATAGATAAAGCTCTTTTATGACTTAATGGCACTAGCTCTTCGGCATCAAAAGCACCGGCAAAACATAAAGCCGGCAACTCTCCATAGCTATGACCTGCCACCATATCAGGCATAATACCTAGAGACTTTAGAAACTCAGCGAATGCAAAATCTACAATTCCAAGTAATGGTTGAGCATTTCGTGTATCGGTGATAACTTTCTCTTGCTCTTTACGTGTTTCTTCATCGAATGCTGAGTAAGGAAATAATATCTTTTCGTATTCTTTGTGTTTTTTAAGCAAGCGACGCATTGCAGGAAAAGCAACAAACATATCGCGAGCCATATTTACTCTTTGACTACCTTGTCCGGAAAACATAAATGCAACTTTGCCGTCTTTCGCATTTTTTAAATATATGCCATGTTCTTCTTTTCCGCTAAGAGCCGTATTAATTCTATTTAGCAATTCTTTGCAGTCACTTGCTATTATAGATAGTTGAACTTCTTTCTTGCTGTGTACAGCTAAACTGTAAGCTATATTTTTAATATTGATTGTATCATTGTAGCTCAACAGATCTTTTACTTTTTGCAATTGTTGTTTGGCTTCGTTTAGTGAATCGCCACGAAATACAAATAGTTCTGATGGCCACAAGGGTAAACTGCTATTATGTTCTTCCTCCTTTTTATAATTTTCCATTACTACATGGAAATTAGTCCCACCAAAGCCAAAAGCACTAACTCCGGCGATTCTCGTTTCACTATCCCAATACCCAGACTGTGAATTAAAGACAAAAGGACTACTGTCTTTATCGTAATAAGGATTCGGTTTATTAAGATGTAATGTCGGCGGTTGAACTTTGTAGTAAATAGACAAAGCAGTTTTGATAACGCCTGCAATACCTGCAGCACATTTAGCATGTCCTATTTGTGTTTTGACTGAACCTAGTAATGTTTGTCCTTTAATGGCGCCTGATTCAAGAAACATATCTGTTAATGCTCGTAGCTCTGTTCGGTCTCCCACTACTGTTCCCGTACCATGAGCCTCTATCATTTCTACCTGTGATGGTAAAATTCCTGCATTCTGATAAGCTCTTTGTAATGCTTTTATCTGTCCATTTCTGTTTGGGGCAGTCATTCCCAGACTTTTTCCATCACTACTACCTCCCATTCCTTTTATAACAGCATATATCTTATTTCCATCACGTTCGGCATCAGCTAACCGTTTCAGGACTAAAACGCCAATGCCTTCCCCCAAGGCAATACCATCTGAATCTGCATCGAATGAGGCAGAGTAACCTTTACGGGATAATGCATGCGTACATGAAAACATTAAGAAGTCGTTGATTCCGTTATGTAAGTCGGCTCCACCTAAAAGTACCATATCTGAGCGATTGGAGAATAATTCCTGACAGCCCAAATCCAGAGCTGCAAGAGATGAAGCACATGCTGCGTCTACTGTATAGTTTCGTCCACCCAGATTTAGACGATTGGCGATTCTACCGGATATCACATTTGATAATACTCCGGCAAAAGAATCTTCATTAAGACGAGGTAGGGAATTTTTCAAAACATCTGGTAATTCGCCAAAAACCTGTTTTGCATAACCTCTGAAACCATAACTTGCCGCTAGTTCTGTTGCACCTTCTGCACCGAATATAACGGAAGTGTTTTCCAAATCAATTTCGGACAGGTTTTCATATCCTGCATCTGTTAAGGCTTGCTTAGCCACCAAAAGGCTCAATAATTGTGTTGGTTCTATAGACGCAAGCGATTGAGGTGTCATTCCAAACTCAAGAGGATCAAAGTCTATCGATGGAATAAATCCGCCCCATTTCGAGACCACTTTATCTGTATCCGTAGAGTTTGAATCATAATATAGATCTTTATTCCAGCGACTATCGGGAACCTCTGTTATACAATCTTTGCCAAGAACGATATTTCTCCAATATTCTTCAATGTTATGTGCATTCGGAAAAATACCTGAAATTCCTACAATAGCTACATCTAATGGTTTTGTATTTGATGTTGGCAAAGCAATATCGGGCAGTTGAGAAAGTAGCTCGTTATTATCTACAGCTACATGCTTATGCAATTCATCCAGAGTTATTTCTTTTTGATTGAGAGCTGCTATTTGTCCTATCATATAAAGACCTTTTTCTTTTTGCTCTTTCTCGTTCAATTTTACAAGATCAGTTCCTATGCGTTCAATGCCTTTTGTTGCAATTCTTGAACGACCAAGGTTAAGTTCCTCTAATCTGATCCAAATTTCTTTACTATCTAGGTTTTGCTGTTGTAGTTTTTCTTTTTCCTTACCGAAATATTCTGTAAATGGAGATTTTAGAGATTGTGTTTCTTGTCCGGGAGCTGCTTGCAGAATAACTGTTGCATTTTCTTCAATCGCCAATTTTTGGAATTCAGGACGGATGGCTTTTGTCTCTACGGCTTCTTTTGTATAAAGATATGAAGACCCCATTAACACCCCTATTTTAGCACCTTTAGCATCAAGTGTGGCAGACATTATAGATACGAATGCAGAAGAAAATGCATCATGTATCCCACCCGCAAAAAAGACACTAAATGCAGATAGATTATCTTCTTTTAGTAATCTGTATATCTGTCTTTCCCATAGGATAAAGCTGGAAAGAGGGCCTATATGTCCCCCACTTTCACGTCCTTCGAATACAAAGTTCTTCGCCCCTTCCTTAAGAAATATATCCAACAATGTTTGAGATGGGACATGAATAAAAGCTTTGATACCTTCTTTTTCAAATGGTTTTGCCAAAGCGGGGCTTCCTCCGGCGATAAGTACCACGGGTGGTCTGTAATCCAATATATATTTCGTTTGCTCTTCACGTTGTTTTGCAGGAATAAATCCTAGTAGCCCAACGCCCCAGACTTTGTCGTTGAGTAACCGACTGGATTCTGCTATCAGGTTGCAGGCGGCATCTCCGGTTGTCATACTCATGGCTATAAAAGGTAATGCTCCCGCATCAGCTACACTACAAGCAAATTCAGGGACATCGCTTACTCTAGCCATTGGCCCTTGTGCTATTGGGTATTTTATACCTAAACTTTTTGCGAGTTTACTATCTGATTTGATTGTTTGCAATCTTTTTGCTTGCTGTATATGACCGTATATAGCTTCATAGAAACTAGAAACGAAAGTGTTAAGGTTTTTATATTTTTCTACAAAGTCAATAGATAATGAAATATCTTGCCCCATAGGTAAGATATTCTTATTAATATCTAATTCTCCCAATAATGGTATAATATCCGAATATTTAGTGTTGACAGGTAATTTAGGAGAGTTTTTCCTCAACAATATCCTGAAATTGTCAATTACGGTAGTCTCACTCCCACTCAGTTTACTAAAAATATTTTTCTGATCTTTGGTTAAACTGCATTCAGGAAATAAGGAAATCTGACTATCCATAATAACCCCCTTAGCCCCTAAAGCCAAACAAGCGGCAGAAGTATGTACACCGACTCCGCCTTGTATATAAATATTTATTCCTTTATTTAAATATTTATCCGCTATACTTTGGAAAAGGATAAATGAGGACTGAGCCGACACTTTTCCTGTTCCTTCATTTCCTTTTACGATAATATTACTGATACCGCTATCGACTACTCTTGCAGCTTCATCTAAAGAATGTACCTGACATAATTTTTCTATATTTTCGCTTACTGATATATTCATACCAGCAGGAAAAATCACTCTAGTTACATTTGGTGGAAGTTCTAATTTTAATGAAGTCTCATCTACAAAACAAACCCCAAAAGATTCAGTTGTAGATTCACTCATGATATCTAAGGATTCTTGTGCTTTTTGCAGATTCCTACCAAGATGCAATACGAGATATGCATCGGTCTTGATCGTTTCTAAAGCTAAAGCAGGATTCGGTATCTCGAAGGGAGATACGATTAGTAGCTCTTTGTAATGTTGCATTATTAAATAGTTGTAGTTTGTTTTATATGTTTGTCTTTCTTGTTTTATTATCTAATCTATTGCATATATATATTTTTCTTTAAGTTTATGTACTTGCCAAATATAAATTATAACAGCTAATATTGTTGATGCAACATCAGCTAATGGTATTGAAATCCATACCCCATCCAATTGAAAAAAAAGAGGTAAAATGAATAACAGCGGTACTAGAAAAAGGAATTGCCGTGTTAGGCTTAAGATGATTGCTTTCGTCGGCATTCCTATAGATTGGAAAAAATTAGAAATGACCATTTGCAAACCACTAAGAGGTAATACAATCGTTATTATTTTTAAAACTCTAGAGGCTTTACTTGCCAATGTAGGACTAGGATTAAATGGACTGACTGCAATATCTGAAAAGAATAATCCACCCATCATACCGAGAAATCCGATACCGACACCGGCTTTTATTGCGTGATTTACTGTAGATATTACCCTTTCTATCTTCTGGGCTCCATAATTGTATCCAACGATGGGTTGCATTCCTTGTGTTAAACCAACAATGATGAGTACAATAATAAGATTTAATCTATTGGCTATTGAATATGCTTCTACAGCGATGCTGTCTCCGTAAGTACTTAACCTGTTATTTATAAAAAAGACAACAATGGAAGCTGCTACTTGCATCAGAAATGGAGAAACCCCGATACTCATTATAGCCCATACAATTTTTTTATCTAGACTTAACTTATGCTTATGTAGTGTTAATGTGTTATTTCTATCAAGAAAATGAATCATAAAGATAACGAAGGAGCTAAACGCGGCTATTGAAGTAGTAATTGCAGCACCTCTCATCCCCCATTCGAATATAAAAATGAAAATAGGTGCAATTATAATATTTAAAATAACACCAAATAGCATTATATACATTGCTTTTTGAGGATAACCCGACGCACGCATAACACTGCTCAATACGAACCCTAAATTCAGAAAGATACAACACGGCAGATAATAGATTAAAAACTCGCGAGCAAAATGATAAGTGTCTTGTGTTGCTCCGATTATATGTAATAGTGGATCGATAAAGATATAGGTTAGAAAGACGAAGAACCCTGTAAATAATATAATCAAAATAAGGGCATTACCTAGCACTCTATCCATCTTATCTTTGCAACCTTCACCCATATAAATAGCAATACGAGTGGCAGCACCTGTACCGACGAATGCTCCTAATGCAGTAAAGAATGTCATTATAGGAAAAACGAGTCCTAGCCCACCAATGGCATGATCTCCTAAATTAGGACCATGTCCAATATAAATACTATCCACAATATTGTAGATGGCAACAACTAAGGAACCGATAATAGCCGAAATGGAATATTCTCTCAGTAGTTTTGTTGTTTGTTCCGATTCTAATCTATTTAGTATAGACCCCATTATTTTATCTGATTACTAAATGTTATCCAGGCAAAACATTAGTAATGTATGTAAAGTCAATGTTAAAGAAAAAAGATATTTATAGTCTCAAGCCACAAACTTATATAAATATATTTTACTAAACAAATAAAAATAATTATTGAACAAAGAATAAAGCCCCTACAAATTATCTGAGAAGGAATCTAAATCTATGAAATTTATTGTTTTTTAATTTAAGGATATTATATCTACTTTCTTTTTGTATAGGTGCAAAAACATAAAAAGAACTCCTCTCTCACCAAGATAAATAGATCAGGTGAGAGAAGAGCATTTAGGGCTTTGTCTTATATATCTAAAAATATTAAATGAATAGATTTACATTCGCATTTTCTGCTCTATCGAGATAAGCGGCAACACCACCAATCGTAATATTATCTATTAATTCCTCTTTTTTTATACCCATTACATCCATCGACATAGAACATGCAATAAACTCTACACCATTGTCTAAAGCTTGTTGCATAAGGCTTTCAAGGCTATCTACATTTTTATTTTTCATGATGCTACGCATCATTTTACTACCGATTCCTCCCATATTCATTTGAGATAGGCCTAGTTTTTTGCTACTAGATGGCAACATCATGCCAAACATTTTTCCCATAAAGTCTTTTCTTACAGCAGGCTTTTTCTCCTTTTTTATTACATTCAGCCCCCAGAATGTAAAGAAGATACTTACTTTTTTACCCGTAGCTGCGGCACCATTAGCTATGACAAAGGAAGCTAGAGCTCTATCCAAATCGTCACTAAATACTATCAGCGTTTTATTATCTCTAGCGATAGCTGATGTGGTGCAAGAAGCGTCTTCTTTTGCTACCTTTTCTACAGTAGCAGTTATTACCCCACCCGAATTATTCATGCTTACCAGTTTTGCGCCAATCATACGACACCAGCCATTTAAGTCTTCACCAAAAGCCTGATCTGTAACGCTAATTTCGAGGCGGTCGCCTAGATTTATTTCATCGTAATTTTTCTTCAATTGCATGATCGGGCCAGGACACTGTAATCCACAAGCATCTATTTTGATTGTTTTAATTGTTGTACTTTCTTTATTTTCCATCTCTCCATCATCTTTAATAAGTGTATCACAAAGTCCTTCACTCGCTGTATTATCAGCAATAGCACAAGAGTAAGTCCGATATCCTCCCGAAAGATTATAAACGTCGGTATAACCATGTTGCATAAGAATCCGCGAGGCAATATATCCACGTAATCCAACAGCGCAATAAACTATAATCTTTTTATCTCTCGGCATTTCATTAAGACGACTTCTAATCTCATCGACTGGTATATTAATTGCACCTTCGATATGTCCAAAATCATATTCTTCCTTTGTACGTGAATCTATAATCATAGCCTTTGTTTTATCTATGCTGGGGATGTCACGCCATTGGATAATGTTTACTTTCCCTTTTAAAATATTCTCGGCTACAAATCCGGCCATATTTACCGGGTCTTTGGCTGACGAGTATGGGGGAGCATAAGCGTGTTCTATCTCCTGAAGATCATAAATTGTACCTCCATTTTTTATTACCTGTGCAAATAGGTCAATACGTTTATCAACCCCATCATAACCGACCACTTGAGCTCCCAACAATCTGCCATCTTCAGGAGAAAAAATTATTTTGATAGATAATGGTAGTGCTTCCGGATAATAGCCAGCATGCGAACTTCCGTGCGTATATGATGATATATGCTCTATCTTCTCTCTATTTAGTAATTTTGAAGAAGCTCCTGCTGCTGCGACAGTCAGATCAAAGACCTTAGCAATGGAAGTTCCTATAGTACCCTTATATGTATACTTATTCCCTTCTAAAATATTATCGGCCACTATACGAGCTTGTTTATTTGCCGGTCCAGCTAGGGGAACTAAAGTATGTTTATTGATAATTGGATTAAATACCTCTGTAGCGTCACCTAGAGCATATACGCTACCATCTGATGTCTGCATATAGTCATCAACCTTGATGCCTCCCATAGAGCCGAGTTGCAAGCCTGCGTCTTTAGCCAATTTTACTTCGGGACGAACTCCGATGCTTAATATAACCATATCTGCAGTAACACTTCCACCACTTTCCAATACGACGTTTATACCATCCTCAACTGATTCAAACTGTGCAACACCCTCCTCGAGCAAAAGAGATACATTTTTTTGAATAAGATGTCGGTGTACTATAGAAGCCATAGAAAAATCGATTGGAGCCATTACTTGGTTACTCTTTTCTATCAACGTTATATCTAATCCTGCATCATGTAGATTTTCCACCATTTCAAGACCTATAAAACCGCCGCCTATTACCACTGCTCTTTTGGGTTTATGTTGGTTTATATAGCTTTTTATTTTATCCATATCAGGCACATTCCTTAAGGAGAATATACGACTGTCTTCTATGCCCGGCATTGGAGGTTTGATAGGTTCTGCTCCTGTAGATATTATTAGTTTGTCATAACTTTCTGTATAATCTCTATTGGCTGCAATATCATGGACTTTTACTGTTTTATCTTTCAGGTTGACGCTTGTCACTTCGGATCTTACTCGGATATCTATATTGAAACGATTGATGAAACCATCTACTGTTTGTACAAACAATCTGTCTCGTTCACTAATTATACCGCCAATATAATAAGGAAGTCCACAGTTGGCATACGATACGTACTCTCCTCTTTCGAAGAGTATGATCTGAGCATCTTCGTCCATTCTTCTGAGTCGTGCAGCTGCTGTTGCTCCACCTGCCACACCTCCAATTATAAGTATTTTCATAATTTATATTATAAATATTTGTTATTAGCAATTATATGATTAAAAAATTATGCTGATATTTCTACCAGTTCTTTTATCAATGCAGATAAATTAATTTCATGTTTCATCATTTCTTTTATTTTCTTTCTCCCTTCCTCTGTCAAGGAAAAGATCATTTGTCTTTTATCTATTGAACCCATTTCTCGCAATATATACCCTTTTGTTTCTACAGTATTTATTATACGTGATACTCTGGAATTAGACAACCCCACAAATTCACAAATCTCATTTGCTGTTCTTGGCTTCTCATCCTTCATACAACATAAAACCATCCCTTCGTTAATGGTTATATTATTCTTTTCGGCAAACTCTTTCTCAAAAGTATAAAGAGACTTATATATATTTTTTAGTTTACAAATTGACTCCATTAAAATATTTGCTATTGGAAAATATTTGCAAAGAAAAATAATATTTTTCTATTGACAAAATGTATATGAATAATATTCTAAATTTTTCAAAAGATGAAAACACTCCAATTTTATCGCATACCATGCCTGCTATCTTTCTATTTAATATATGATTCTATGATTTANNATATGCTTTCTTCTAAAAAAAACAGCAATGCAAGACTCCCCAAGCATATCAAATAAATAAATTTATAAGCAAAAGTTGTATTTTCTAAATTTAATTATTCATCTTTATATCATCTAATTACAGAATTATATAATTTTTTAATGTTAAAATATCAAAAAGATGTAACCTTTTTTAATTTTTAGCGACATATATAGTAAATGTTTCTAGATACAATTTCGTGAAACTTTATCAAAAGTTAATTCTGTGTGGCAGTAGGTTCTTCAAATATAATAAACAACAGCGAACGTGATAAGAATAAATAGTTTAAACAAAACTTATTGGGGAAAATCACCTTTACATGTATTGAAAGGGATTAATATGGACGTGGAAAGAGGCGAGCTAGTCTCTATAATGGGAGCTTCCGGCTCAGGAAAATCCACCTTGCTTAATATTCTCGGAATTCTGGATACCTATGATACCGGTGAATATTATTTAGATAATGTCCTAATCAAAAATTTGAGTGAAACCCAAGCAGCTGAGTTGAGAAATAAGAAGATTGGTTTTATATTCCAATCCTTCAACCTGATTACATTCAAAAATGCTGTAGAAAACGTAGCGTTACCGCTATATTATCAGGGAGTTTCTCGAAAAAAACGTAATAGCATAGCTATGGAATATCTGGACAAGATGGGACTAGCGTCACATGCAAGCCATATGCCGAATGAGCTTTCAGGGGGGCAAAAGCAGCGTGTCGCAATTGCCCGCGCTCTAATAGCTCAACCTCAGATAATACTGGCAGATGAACCTACAGGAGCTCTAGATAGTAAGACTTCAAGAGATGTGATGCAATTACTTCGACAGATCAATAACGATGATGGTATAACTATGCTTATTGTAACCCATGAGCAATCTGTGGCTGATGCTACAGATCGAGTTATCCATATAAAGGATGGAATTATAGGTTCGATAGAAGTAAATGAGAACCCAGTAATAGCAATGTAAACCCGGATTACTTATGTTTGATTTTGATTCTATACGCGAAATATTTTCTACTATCGGCAAAAATAAGTTACGCACTTTTTTGACCAGTTTTGCAGTAGCATGGGGTATTTTTATGCTTATAATATTATTGGCTGCAGGTAATGGGTTAAAAAATGGTGTTACTTCAAACTTTTCACGCAGAGCACAAAATTCTGTCACATTGTGGCCAGGATGGACTTCAATGGCTTACAAGGGTCTTCCTACAAATAGACAAATAAAGTTTGATCAAAAAGATTATGATCTAATACGAAATAAGATACCGGAGGTAGAATATGTCTCTGTTCGGTTGAGCCAAAGAGTAACTCTATCTTATGAAAAAGAGTATGGTTCGTGGGATATAGACGGCGTTTCACAGGATGCTTCTATTATCAATAATCTGAAAGTTGCGAATGGGAATGGCCGATTTCTCAATAAAATGGATGTTGACAATCGCCGCAAAGTTATAGTTCTCAGCCCCGATATGAAAAAGGTATTATTTAAAGATAAAGATCCTATAGACCAATATGTGATTGCTGATAATAATATAGCTTATCAGGTGATTGGGGTTTATGATAATGAAGATATCTATGACAACAACCCTCCGGGTTATATTCCTTTCACAACAGCCCAGATGCTATATAACAAAGGTTATGGTTTTCGCAGGATTGATTTTACCGTAGTCGGATTGCCAACCAAAGAAGCAAACGAGAAATTTGTAGAAAGGCTCCGCCAACGAATGGGAACACTCCATAATTTTGACCCGGCGGACAGATCTGCATTGTATGTCCGCAATACGGCAGAAGACATGTTGGAAGCACAAAGTATATTCTTTATTATCACTGCTTTTATCATTGTCATCGGAATTGCTTCATTATTAGCTGGAATTGTTGGTGTAGGAAATATCATGCTTATAACTGTAAAAGAACGAACTAAAGAAATCGGTATTCGAAAGGCAATAGGAGCTACTCCTTTCTCTGTACTCAAGCTCATTATCTTTGAATCTATACTGATCACTACCGTAGCAGGTTACATTGGTATAGTCATTGGGGTTGGTATAACAGAAGGAATTAGTACAATTATGGCAAACGCGCCATCGGATGGTCCTTCAATATTCAAAGATCCAACAGTAGATTTATCCACTGTAATATGGGCAACAGTAGTTCTGATTGTTGCAGGAACAATTGCAGGTCTTATACCTGCCCTGAAAGCGACAAAAGTGAGTCCAATAGAAGCGATGAGAGCCGAATAATAAAAAACCAGAACATGTTTGATTTAGATAATTTACAAGAAATATGGGTAACGATCACTCGAAATAAGCTTCGAAGTTTTCTTACTTGCATAGGCGTTTCGTGGGGTATTTTTATGCTTATTATCCTTATAGGTATCGGATATAGCTTTCAAGGAGGTATCATGAAAAACGTAAGCGGATTTGCATCCAACTCCTGCTTCTTTTGGACAGATGTTACCAGTGAACCGTATAAAGGATTCCGTAAAGGACGTTTCTGGTCGATGAACAGAAAAGATGTTACGCTGATTAGAGAGAAAGCCCAATCAGTGGAATATATTTCTCCTGTACTCTTTGGAAATAGCGGAGATAAAAATGTTGTACGTGGACGAAAATCAGGATCGTATGGAACAAGAGGTATATATCCCGATCATTTCAATATAGAACAACAGCACATACTCATGGGGCGAGTATTCAACGAATTGGATATAGCGGGCACTCGCAAAGTATGTGTAATCGGACGAGAGGTTTATGAAACATTATTTCAGCCGGGGGAAAATCCCGAAGGACAATATATAAGAGTAAATGGGATATACTTTCAAGTAATTGGAGTGATTCGTCCTAAGTCGAACATGTCGATCGGCGGAGATGTAGAATCAACGGTTTTTATTCCATTCTCTACAATGCAACAGGCCTTTAATCAAGGAGACAAAGTCTATTTTATGGCATGTACAGCTAAACCGGGTTATCCAGCCTCTGTGGTAGAAGAAGAGGTTACAGCGATAATAAAAACAGCACATGACATATCTCCTACCGATGAAAAAGCCGTAGGTAGCTTCAATATAGAAAAACAATTTCAAATCTTCAACAACTTATTTTTAGGTATAGATTTTCTTATATGGTTTGTTGGAATAGGTGCTTTGTTATCCGGCATTATAGGTATCAGTAATATTATGCTGGTAACAGTACGTGAACGAACCCGTGAAATTGGAGTGAGACGTGCTATCGGTGCGAAGCCAATAACAATAGTGAAGCAGATTTTAAGTGAAAGCTTTGTTTTAACGACAATCGCCGGATTTGCAGGCTTTTTTGCAGGAATAGCACTCATAGAAATCATTAGCTACGTCATGAGCAAAAATATAAGTGATGATGTATTTCTCATACCACCGCTAGTTTCATTCTGGACAGCAATAGCTGCATTAGGAGTATTGATCATATCGGGTATACTTTCGGGATTGATGCCTGCAATGAGAGCACTACGCATAAAAGCAATCGATGCTATCAGAGAAGAATAATTTACTGTAAAGAATAAAAAATAGAAAATTAAATAATATGAAAGCTTTAAAAATTATTGGACTAGTATTTATCGGATTAATTTTCGTTGGTACATTATATTTTCTTTTTAGAAAATCACAACCGAAGAAGATTGTTTATGAAATATCAACTGTGGAATCGGGAGATATAGAAAACACCACTGTAGCAACAGGTAAGGTATCACCACGTGATGAAATTCTTATCAAACCTCAGATTTCCGGGATTGTATCGGAGGTGCTGAAAGAAGCCGGTGATTTTGTAAAAGAAGGAGAAATTATTGCTACGGTAAAAGTAATACCTGAAGTCTCTCAGCTGAATAGTGCTGAATCGAGAGTTAATGTTGCTCGCATCAACCTAAACCAGATAAAAGCAGAATATGACAGGCAAAAGCAGCTTTTTGGGAAAGGTGTAATAGCCAAGGAAGAGATGGATAAATCGGAAGCAGACTACAAAAAAGCTGTAGAAGAGCTCGATAACTCTAAAGATAATTTAGACATTGTAAAAAATGGGATTTCTAAAAAAACAGCACAATACAGTAATACTCAGATCAGATCTACTATTACTGGTATGATATTAGATGTTCCTATTAAAGTCGGAAACTCTGTTATTCAGGCCAATACATTTAATGATGGTACTACTATAGCTAGTGTAGCCAACATGAACGATATGATCTTTATTGGAAAAGTAGACGAAACCGAAGTCGGACGTATACATACTGGTATGCCAATGAAACTATCTGTAGGTGCTATAGAAAACAAAAAATTTGATGCTGTTCTAGAATATATCGCACCAAAAGGAGTTGAAGAAAACGGAGCCATTCTTTTTGAAATAAAAGCAGCAGCACGTATCCCTGACACAGTCGTTATTCGTGCCGGATACAGCGCAAATGCAGAAATCGTATTATCTAAAGCTGAGAAAGTATTATCTATACCGGAAAGTACAATTACATTCAGTAATGACTCTGCGTATGTTTACGTTCTAAAAGATTCTATTGAACAATTATTTGATAAAAAACTAATTACTACAGGATTATCTGACGGAATAAAAGTAGAAGTAAAATCCGGGTTGAAGAAGGGGGATAAGATCAGAGGAAACGAAATTTCAGATAAATCTAAAAAAGCAGCTCAAAAATAGACGGATAGGATAATAAATACAATTATGAAAAAAACAATAATACTCTGTGTCCTATTAAGTTTCTGTTTTACGATACAAGCACAAACGGTAAGAAAAAGGACATATGTAGAAAAGGCTGAGCCTCGTTCTGAAAAGATATTAGAAGAGACGGCAGATTCAACTAAAATATCAGAAGAACGCACGGCAGAACCCGTACAAGTAAAAACTCAACTTTTTACTCAAGGAACCGGGAAGTGGACATTGAAACAATGTGTTGATTATGCTGTAGAAAATAATATCGACCTTCGACAACAATCTCTGAATGTAAAAAGTGCAGAAATAGATCTGAGTACATCAAAGAATAGTCGGTTGCCAAATTTAAACGGAAATATTGGACAAGATTTTAACTTTGGACGCTCTATCAGAACCACAACAAATACTGTGGGTACAGGAAATACAGGCTCCACGAGCTTTGGCATATCAACATCGGTTCCAATATTTACAGGATTTCGTATTCCAAATCAAATTAAATCGGATGAATTAAATTTGCAAGCTGCTGTTGAAGGATTGAAAAAAGCAAAAGAAAATCTTGAACTACAAGTAGTATCGTTATATCTAGATGTGCTTTTCAAAAAAGAGATTCTAAGAGCATATAAAGATCAAGTATCGTATAGTTCTCAACAGGTAGAACGCACACAGTTGTTACTTGAAGCTGGAAAGGTTCCGTCATCACAATTGTACGATATCAAAGCACAGTTGGCTAAAGATGAACTAAATGTGACTATGGCAAATAATGACCTTGATTTATCTCTGCTAAATCTGTCACAATCACTAAATTTGCCAACAACTAAAGATTTTGACATAGAAGAACCTAATTTAGGAGATGTTGTATATGATAATATGTCTAGTATAATACCACCCGATCAGGTTTACACTATGGCATTAGAAACAAAACCCCATGTTAAAGAGGCTCAGTATAAGCTAGAAAGTTCACAAAAACAACTGAAAGTTGCCCAGTCCGGGTACTATCCTACTTTAGACATGACTATGCGCTATGGCAGCGGATTTGATCGTATATATAAAAAAGGAATAGATCAGGAAAGCATATCGAAACAACTTAGTCAAAATCAGACTAAGTATATAGGCTTCTCACTTAATATCCCGATCTTCAATCGCTTCCAAACGCGTAACCAAGTGCGTAGCGCGCGATTAAATATAGAGAATCAGAATCTAGCGTTAGACAATGTAAAGCTAGCCTTATACAAGGAAATACAGCAAGCATATCAGAGTGCTGTCGCAGCTCAGGCTAAATACGGTTCTACGGATAAAGCCTACGATGCAGCGGAAGAGTCTTTCAAGTATGCACAAGAAAGATACGAAATAGGAAAATCTACTGTTTTTGAATTTAATGAAGCGAAAACTAAATTATTGACAAGTAGATCAGAACAGATTCAAGCGAAGTATGATTTCCTTTTTAGAAGTAAAATATTAGATTTCTACCAAGGAAAACCTATAGATTTGGAATAATTGAGTTTAATGTAGAATCAAGTGCTATCAGATTCCGTGAAATTATCTTAAGTTTCACGGAATTTTTATTTTAAAAACATGCCTTTAGAGTCAATTCTCTAGCGAAAAAATTATATATTTGTATAAAGCTTATATATAAATTAACACCATTAACTAAAACCTATAATGAAAGAGTTTTTTGCTAATATGGATGGCACTCAACAGTTTTATTGGTATATAGCCATCGGAGCGAGTGTAATATTTATTATACAAACAATAATGACCTTTGTTGGAGCCGATGCGGATACAGGTGTTGATGCAGATTTTGATGGAAATTTAGACGGCGGAGATTCTCCTTTTCAGCTTTTTTCTCTTCGAAACCTAATTAATTTTCTTCTCGGATTTGGATGGGCTGGAGTATCACTTTACAATGTTATAGAAAACAATATTCTTTTAGCTATTGTCGCATTTTTGGTAGGAGTACTCTTCATTGCATTCTTTTTCTTTATTATGCGAGCGTTACTAAAACTATCAGAAGATAATAGCTTTAAAATAGAAGATACAATAGGTAAAACCGCAGATGTTTATCTTTCTATTCCTGCGGCAAAAACAGGAAAAGGAAAGGTCTTTATTAGTGTTAGGGGATCTACTCATGAACTTTCAGCTATCACCAACAGCGTTGATGAAATCAAAAACGGGTCATTAGTAAAGGTTGTAGGTATAGAAGGAGATATATTAATTGTTACTCCTTTAACTCTCTAACAACTATTCTTTGATTGAACAAATACAATAAATTTTAAAATAAAACTCTTATTATGGAAGGATTATTTGAAGGAACAGGAGTTCTTTTTGTAGTGGCTATAATTGTAATATTTGTCCTCATTATGACAATGGTATCTAGGTACAAGCGTTGTCCGTCGGACAAAATATTAGTTGTATATGGCAAAACAGGAGGAGCTTCAGCCAAATGTATACACGGTGGAGGTGCTTTTATCTGGCCGGTAGTACAAGATTTTGCTTATTTAGACTTGAAGCCGATATCTATCGAGGCCAATCTGACTAGTGCATTGAGTAAACAGAACATTAGAGTCGATGTACCATGTCGATTTACTATTGCGATTTCTACCGAGAAGGAGAATATGAATAATGCGGCAGAGAGATTATTAGGTTTGACCACTTCGCAGATACAAGAATTGGCGAAAGATATCTTATTCGGTCAGCTTCGTTTGGTTATTGCCACAATGATGATTGAAGAAATCAACTCGGATCGTGATAAATTCCTGGATAATATTTCTAAAAATGTAGATACCGAATTACGTAAAATTGGTCTTAAGTTAATCAACGTAAACGTAACTGATATCAATGATGAATCAGGTTATATAGAAGCTCTAGGGAAAGAAGCTGCTGCTAAAGCCATCAATGAGGCGAAAGTGAGTGTAGCTGAACAAGAAAAAATGGGTGAAACAGGAAAGGCTGTAGCCGATAGACTTCGTGATGTACAAATAGCCGAAACACATCGGGATAGAGATGTGCAGATAGCTATAGCTCAGAAGGACAAAGAGGTTAGCATTGCCGGAGCATTCAGAGATGAGTCGATTGGTAAAGCTGAAGCAACGAGAGATACTCGTGTAAAAACGGCTGAAGCAAATGCTGTAGCAGTAAAAGGAGAGAATATTGCAAAAATAGAAATTGCAGGCTCCGATGCTCTACGTCGTGAAAAGGAAGCAGAAGCCTTGAGACTTGCTGTTTCGTCCGAGAAAGTACAAGAAGCAAAAGCTTTGGAAGAAGCATATCAGGCAGAACAACGAGCCGAGTTGGCTCGTTCTGAAAGAGAACGTTCTACTCAAATAGCCAACGTTGTAATTCCGGCTGAGATAGAGAAACAAAAGATCATTATTGAAGCTCAAGCTAAGGCTGAACAGTTGAGAGAACAAGCTCGAGGTGAGGCTGATGCTATATTTGCCAAAATGGATGCAGAAGCTCGAGGATTGTATGAAATACTATCAAAACAAGCGGAAGGTTATAAAGGTGTTGTAAATGCAGCCGGAGGCGATCCTGTAGCGGCATATCAGTTACTACTGATAGAAAAGCTTCCTGAACTGGTGAAAACTCAGGTTGAAGCGATCAAGAATCTTAAAATTGATAAGATTACTGTTTGGGATTCGTCAGGTAACAATAGCAATGGTCAAACAACTACAGCTAATTTTGTTTCAGGTCTTATGAAGTCTGTTCCTCCACTCAATGATTTATTCAAGATGGCCGGAATGAATCTTCCTTCGTACTTGAAAGGCGATGCAGAGAAAGCCGGTATTACCATCCCTCTTGCGCATCCTATAGAAGATGAAGACAAGAACCAAAAGGAAGAAACGAAGAAAGATAAATAAAAGCAAATAAAGACCATTCTTAAAATATAGAATGGTCTTTATTTTTAATCTATTCTTCTAAAAAAGAAGCCCTGTGCTTTATATACACAAGGGCTGCTTAGCAACTATAATAAAAAACACTAGATTTTAGCTCACGCTAAAGTTATTTCTTTATCCAAGTATACATCTTGTATTGTATTTATCAATTCAATACCTTCTTTCATTGGACGCTGAAAAGCTTTACGACCACAAATTAAGCCCATACCCCCTGCTCGCTTATTAACTACGGCTGTATAAACTGCATCTTTAAGGTCTGACGCCCCATGCGATTCACCACCGGAGTTAATTAGACCAACACGCCCCATGTAGCCATTTATAACTTGATAACGGCATAAATCGATAGGATGATCACTAGACAATTCGGTATACATACGTTCGTCCCACTTCGCAAAGTTAATAGCTTTGAATCCACCGTTATTCGTTGGAAGTTTTTGCTTAACTATATCTGCTTTTATTGTGACCCCTATATGGTTAGCCTGAGAAGATAGGTCTGCAGCACTATGATAATCGACTCCATCTTTCTTGAATGAGCTATTTCTTAGATAGCACCAAAGTATGGTTGCCATACCCAATTCGTGCGCATATTCAAAGGCTTTGGAAATATCGACTATTTGCCTGCGGCTTTCTTCAGAACCAAAATATATTGTTGCACCTACAGCGGTAGCTCCCATATTCCATGCTTCTTTTATAGTACCAAAAAGCACTTGGTCGTATGTATTGGGGTATGTTAGCAGTTCATTATGATTAATTTTTACCACAAACGGTATTTTATGCGCATATTTTCGGGCTACTGACCCTAATATTCCATAAGTAGAAGCCACAGCACTACATCCCGATTCTATAGCAAGTTTTACTATATTTTCTGAATCAAAATAAATAGGATTTGGAGCAAATGAAGCCCCTGCCGTATGTTCAATATCCTGATCTACCGGCAAAATAGACAAATAACCCGTATTAGCAAGCCTGCCATGACTAAATAGTCTTTGCAAACTGTTTAGTGTAGGAATGTTACGATCCGAATCTATCCAAACATTATCTATCGCATTTGGACTTGGCGCATGTATAAGAGATTTGTCAACTGTCTTGCTTACATGCCCAAGAAGAAACTCACTTTGATCGCCTAAAATGTTTATAATTTTTGAATTAGCCATAATATATAAGTTTTGTATTTAGATTATGAATAATCAATCATGTTACTTTATATAGAACAACCCGATTAAGATTATGTTTAAAAATACGACACATATGTATACCGTATCAAAAGATTATTTAACATACATAAACTACATCTACCTTATCATATTAACTGAAAACTTAAATTTAATCTTTATCTTTGTTTGTTTCGTATCAAGAAACACTCTCTTTTTGTATTAATTTAACCATATATAAAACATTATGCTACATGAATTTACGCTTTCCAGAGGAAGAGCAATGATCAATTTTACATTAAAATATTGCGACACAAAGCAAAAACTTCTTAATAGCTATGGTTTTCGACGAGTAGTTGATTCTTTTATAAAACAATTTCTTAAGAAAGAAGAAGTTGTGATTTTCGATTATTATATTGAACATTTTGGCTCAGAAGACAATCTTGTAGATGCTTTTATCGAAGTATTTAAACTACTTACTGTATTTGAAATTGAAGAAGTTGTAGCTGTAGATAACAAGTATTCAAAATTCTTTGAAGATAAAGATCTATTTATAGAAGTTACAGAATTGCTTTTTGAATATTGGAAAAGACTTGAGAGATATACAATCGTAAGAAATAACAGGCTGGGTGAAGGCCTACAAAATGTTCGTTTTATTCAGGCCAATGATATGTTTAACGATCTCATATTATCAACAGGTCGTAGAATACAAACAACAGTGGTAGGAAGGGAATCCCGTATTTTTCGTCAATCTATAGCCGGAGCTAATGCCGGTCTGACATTAAACGATGTAAACTGGAATTGCCCGATCGAATATAAAGGGTTAACATCAATACCTTTTATTAGTACAGTAGTATTCCATCCCCCATATATATCTTATACTAAGAGAAATACACGTGATGGAATTTTCCAAGAGCATCAACAAAATCCGATTGAAAATCTTGTGTTAAACGAAGACGACTGGTTCGTATTTCCGGCTAAAGTGGGTAACATGCTGACCTTCGTTTATTTCCATAAAGATTTTATGGTACATGGTGTAGGGCTGTCTAATCTTTTTGAAATAGCGACAGAAAATGAATATATAGGGAAAAAACCAGATATGATATACATATTCGGTTATCCTGATGGTCATGAAGAGAAACGTACCTTCTATTATAAAGATAAAAAGAATGATATACTGATTGGATATGCAAACTATTGCGACGATATAGATTATTTCGGTTATATGAAGAAAATGCTTCTTACATTACATAATGTGAAGCAAATTGAGAATAAAAGACTACCTATACACGGCGCTATGGTGAACATTGTTCTTCGTAATGGAAAAGAATCCAATATAATTATCATGGGTGATAGTGGTGCGGGTAAATCGGAAAGTCTTGAGGCTTTCAGAACTTTAAATGAAAACTATATCCGTCATATGCGTGTCATTTTTGATGATATGGGTTATCTTAAGAAAGAAGAAGATGGTACTATCAAAGCATATGGAACCGAGATTGGAGCGTTTGTAAGGGTAGATGATCTCGATCCGGCTTATGCCTTCGCTCAATTGGATAGAGGTGTTTATACCAATATGGATAGAGTAAATGCTCGTGTTACAATTCCTATATCGACATATGAAATCATATCCAGAGGATATCCGATAGATTATTTCCTATATGCCAATAATTACAATGAGGCCGAAAAGAAAATCCTCTTGTATAACGATTTGGATAAAGCTATTTCAATATTTGAAGATGGAGCACGTAAAGCAAAAGGAACGACAACAGAAAAAGGACTTGTAAAATCTTATTTTGCAAATCCATTTGGACCTGTTCAAGAACGAGAAGCGACCGAAAAGCTTGTACGCTCATATTTTAGTGATATGAAAAAAGCCGGAGTAAAAATAGGAGAAATACACACGTCTCTGGCAATTGAAGGTAAAGCAAAAGATGGCCCGCGCGAGGCAGCCGAAGAGCTTTTCTCTTTGATTAATGAATAATAAATTATATATTTACAAAGCCTCTCGACTCATTATCAGAGGCTTTGTGTATATTTTATAATTCAGAATCAAAAAGAAATCATGAAAAAACTGAAGTTAACGCTGATCCTTTCTATCTATGTTTTATCCTGTTTTTCACTGCTTGGACAAAATTACCCTTTCCAAAACACCAACCTCTCTATTGATGAACGAGTCAACGACTTAGTGTCAAAATTAACATTAGAAGAGAAGGTTGCCCAGATGTTAAATAATACACCTGCAATAGAGCGGCTCAATATTCCGGCATACAATTGGTGGAACGAATGTCTGCATGGAATAGGCAGAACTGATTATAAAGTAACAGTTTTCCCTCAGGCTATAGGTATGGCCGCAGCTTGGAATAAAGAGTTGATGAAAGAGGTTGCTTCTGCTATATCAGACGAAGGACGTGCTATATATAACGATGCCACATCAATAGGCAATAGAGAAATATATTACGGATTAACATATTGGACTCCTAATATTAACATATTCAGAGATCCACGNNACAAGAGACTTATGGCGAAGATCCCTTCTTAACCGGGGTATTAGGAAAGTCTTTTGTTGCCGGATTGCAAGGAGACGATACTAAATATCTAAAAGCTGCAGCTTGTGCCAAACATTATGCTGTACATAGCGGCCCCGAAAATACGCGTCATACTTTCAATACATTTGTTACTGACTATGATTTATGGGATACTTACCTCCCTGCATTTCGGAATTTAGTAGTAGAAGCAAAAGTTGCAGGAGTGATGTGTGCATATAATGCTTATAATGGTGAACCTTGCTGTGGCAATAATTTTCTGATGCAAGAGATACTACGCGAAAAATGGAACTTCACGGGCTATGTAACATCGGATTGTGGTGCAATTGACGATTTCTATCAACATCACAAAACGCATCCGGATGCTAAATATGCAGCAGCTGATGCCGTATACAACGGAACGGATATAGATTGTGGAAACGAAGCTTATAAGGCTCTTGTAGATGCTGTGAAGGCCGGTATAATAACAGAAAAGCAA
>NZ_DLIY01000006.1:0-26818 GCF_002483985.1 Dysgonomonas sp. UBA7630 | reverse complement strand
AAGATTCAGGCTAGGCATGTTTGACCCTGCCGAAAATGTTAAATACTCTCAGATATCGACATCTGTTCTTGAATCTCAGAAACATAAAGATTTAGCATTGAAAATAACAAGGGAATCTATTGTACTTCTAAAAAATGAGAACAATACATTACCTCTAAGTAAAAAGCTAAAGAAAGTCGCAGTTGTAGGCCCTAACGCAAATAATGAAGTTTCTGTTTTGGGTAATTATAATGGTTTCCCAACGGAAATAGTAACGCCATACGAAGCTATAAAACAAAAATTGAAAGGGACAGAAGTTATTTATGAAAAAGGAATAGACTTTGTTACTCCTTCAGCAAACAGTCAAGAAGAAGTTTCCGCATTATTAANNTATTAAAACGTCTTAAGGATGTAGATGTAGTTATTTTTGTAGGTGGAATCACTCCCGAGTTAGAAGGAGAAGAAATGCCTGTTAAGATTGAAGGCTTTACCGGGGGTGACAGAACTTCTATCAAGCTACCTAAAATACAAACAGATTTTATGAAAGCTCTTGTTGCTGAAGAAATTCCTACAGTGTTTGTAATGATGACAGGTAGTGCAATTGCAACAGAATGGGAATCACAAAACATTCCAGCCATTGTCAACGCATGGTATGGTGGCCAGGATGCAGGTACAGCTATTGCTGATGTACTATTTGGAGACTATAATCCTTCAGGAAAGCTTCCTGTTACATTCTATGCAAAAGATAGTGATTTGCCTGCCTTCAATTCATATGAAATGAAAAACAGGACATATCGATATTTCAACGGAGACGTTTTGTATCCGTTTGGATATGGCTTAAGTTATACTAAATTTGAATATTCACCGATCCAAGTACCGTCAACAATAGATACCGGAAACAATGCTAAAGTATCTGTAAGTATCAAGAACACAGGTAAAGTAGAAGGAGAAGAGGTTGTACAGCTTTATATCTCTTACCCTGATACGAAAGGACAGAAACCTTTATATGCTTTAAAAGGCTTCAATAGAGTATCACTCAAAGCTGGAGAATCTAAAACTGTAGAATTCAATCTATCGCCAAGAGAGCTCGGTTTAGTAGATGATGCTGGCATATTAAAAGTTAGTGCGGGAAAAAGAAAGATATTTATCGGAGGAAGCTCTCCTACCCCAACCCATTCAGAAAAACTTCCACTCGTTGAGAAAGATTTTGATATAAAAGGAAGTGATTTTATTGTAGAATAAGTTTGATTAGATTGATTATAAAAAAGCCTCTGAATATTTCTTCAGAGGCTTTTTTATTTATTTTAAATCATGAAATACCTATCAACTAAGTCCTTCAATCATACCATTTACAATATCAATATGCTTTGCTTGCGGCTCTGCAGGCAATCCTGGCATTCGCATGATATCTCCGGCTATAGCGACAATAAATTCAGCGCCATTGTTAATCACAATATCATTTATTGTAAATTCAAAATCTTTGGGAGTGCCATAGAGGCTGGCATCATCAGAAAAAGAATATTGCGTTTTTGCGATACAAATCGGATAATGACTTATGCCCATTTTCTTAATCGTATCGAGTTTTCTTTTAGCTTTATTACTAAATACAACAGAGGCTGCACCATATATTTTCTTTGCAACTTTATCTATCTTAGTGTCAATTGCATCTCCATCATCGTATGTAAAAGTTAAACTTCTGGAAGGGTTTAAATCAATTTGCTCGACAACCTTCTTCGCTAATGCTATAGCTCCGTCACCCCCTTTTACATAAGAATCATTCAAGGCAAATCCAACTCCCATTTTATCACAACATTTCTCTATCAATGAGATTTCTTCATCAGAGTCGAAACCATATCTATTCAAAGATACAAGAACGGTCTGCCCAAAAGATTTCATATTCTCGATATGCTTGTTCAAATTTTCAAAACCTTTCAGCAGTCCATCAATATTTTTCTTCTTAATATCTTCTAAAGCTACTCCACCATGCATTTTCAATGCTTGAGTCGTGATCACGATTATTGTAAGTTTAGGCGTTATGCCGGCCTTACGACACTTGATATTAAAGAACTTTTCAGCACCCAGATCAGCACCAAAGCCAGCCTCAGTTATTACATAATCAGCGTGAGACATTGCCATTTTGGTAGCAATTACAGAGTTGCAACCATGAGCTATATTCGCAAAAGGACCACCGTGTATAATTGCCGCAGAATGTTCTGTAGTTTGTACCAAATTCGGATTTATCGCATTCTTCAATAAAACAGCAATAGCACCTGAAACACCAAGATCATTAACTGTGAAAATATTATTTTCCACGGTATATCCCAGAATGATATTTCCTATTCTTCGCTTTAAATCATCAATATCTTTCGATAAACATAGAATAGCCATTATTTCTGAAGCCGGAGTAATTTCAAATCCGGACTCTGTCGGAATACCATTTGTTGTCCCATTCAATCCTGTGACAATATATCGTAAGCTCCTATCATTTACATCTAATACCCTCTTCCATGTTATTTCCTTCAAAAACCCTTTTGTACCCTTACTTCTATACAAATAGTTATCAAGCAGAGCCGTTATCATATTATGAGCAGATGTTATTGCGTGAAAATCGCCTGTAAAATGCAGATTAATATCCTCCATCGGCAAAACCTGAGCATGACCTCCTCCGGTAGCACCGCCCTTCATTCCAAAGCAAGGGCCTAATGATGGCTCTCTTAATGCAACAACTGTTTTTTTACCTATTTTGTTTAAACCCAAAGCTAATCCAATAGAAGTTGTTGTTTTCCCTATCCCTGCTTTAGTGGGGGTTATTGCTGTAACTAATATGAGGTTACTATTAGCCACCTTCTGATCATTGATTAGAGATACAGGTATTTTAGCTATATATTTACCATAATTATATAGTTGCTCTTGAGATATTCCGAGCTTCTTGGCTATAATATTTATATTTTCTAACTCTATATTTCTTGCAATCTCAATATCTGTAATCATGTTATTATTGGGTTTAATGATATTAATAATTTTACGGGGAGCAAAGATAAATCTTTAAATTAAAGAATCAATAAAGATTTTTCAACACTGTAGTCCCTAATTAACACCCGTCCTCATATATATGTTCATATTCCACTATTTAGAACCAGTTTATATGTATTTATTATGAAGGAAATAGAAAAAACAATAACAGAATAGATATTGTAAAATAGATTTCTTTTATTATCTTTGCACAGGTTTATTGCAAATCTATCTTTGTCTAGCAAAAAAAATAAAATAATTATTTTCTCTTGTAAACAAAAAAGATTAGGGGTTGAATATCATCCCGACAGATAGCCAGCCAACAAACTAACTATTTAAATCTTAGATAATAACCTTAAATTATTATCTCCCTAAAGTTAAGTTCCATTAAAGTTATTATTATAAAGTTTTACAGAAAAGGCTTTACTCTAATTTATTAAAAATTCTCAAAAATCAATATTTTAATATAGATATACATGCGTATATACAACATTCTTGAGCTTAACGAGAAGCTCACTATCGAACTTAGAACCATCGCAAAAGAGCTTGGGATACGACGTCCTGATGCTTATAAGAAAGATGAGTTAATCTATAAAATTCTTGATGAACAAGCTATCTTAGAAGCAAAAAATAAAAACTCTGAGAGCTATCAAAGCGAAGATCGGATAGAACAACAACAAAGAAAATCCCAGTCTGCAGCTAAGAACAAACAAGAAAGACCCAAGAACCAACCGCAAGCGAAAAAAACAGAACAAGACTCTAAACCTGCTGATGCCTCCCCTAAAAAAGAAGAGCCAAAACCTCAGGTAAAAGTTACACCTAAAGAGGCTCCTGTTGTGGAAAAGAAAAATGAACCGAAAGTAGTCATTGAAGAAAAAGAAAAGGCCCCACAAAAAGAGGTGGTAAAAAAAGTGGAAGAAAAAGAGAAGGAAGTTAAGCCTGTCAGCAATGTGAAACAACAGCCAACAGCGGTCAAGCCGACTCAACTGGTTTTTCGTTCCAACAAGGTAAGAGAAGCTCAACCAGAAGAACCTGTTCCGGGATTACCACTTCTATCTCCATTAGAAGTTGATGCAGAGGTTCCGGCTGTGGAAATTATTACTGAAGCACCAGCTAAAACAAATAAACCGGCACAGCAACAAAATAATCAACAAAATCAAAAACAAAATAATCAGAATCAGGAAAAATCTTTTGATTTTGAAGGAATATTATCAGCTACAGGCGTTTTAGAGATTATGTCGGAAGGCTACGGATTTCTTCGTTCATCCGATTATAATTACATGTCGTCTCCAGATGATATATATATATCCCAATCTCAAATACGCCTATTCGGTTTGAAAACCGGAGATATTGTGGAAGGACCAATACGTCCACCGAAAGAGTCTGAAAAATTCTTCCCTTTAGTTAAGGTAGATAGAATCAATGGACGCACACCGGATGAAGTACGTGACCGTGTTCCGTTTGATCATTTGAAGCCACTATTCCCGGATGAGAAATTCAAGCTTACAAAAGGACGTAATGACAATTTATCATGCCGTGTTGTAGATCTATTCTCTCCGATTGGTAAAGGACAGCGTGGTTTGATTGTTGCTCAACCGAAGACCGGTAAAACAACATTACTAAAAGATATCGCAAATGCGATTGCAGATAACCATCCTGAGGTGTACATGATCGTTCTTCTGATCGATGAACGCCCTGAGGAGGTTACCGATATGGAACGCAGTGTAAATGCTGAAGTTATAGCATCTACTTTTGACGAACCGGCAGATCGCCATGTTAAGATAGCCGAAATAGTATTGAATAAAGCAAAGCGTATGGTAGAGTGTGGACATGACGTGGTTATCCTATTGGATTCTATCACTCGTCTAGCTCGTGCATACAATACTGTGCAACCGGCATCAGGAAAAGTATTAACCGGGGGGGTTGACGCAAATGCATTACATAAGCCAAAACGTTTCTTCGGGGCAGCACGTAATATCGAAAATGGAGGATCTCTTACAATCATTGCAACAGCACTGACTGAGACCGGCTCTAAAATGGATGATGTTATCTTCGAAGAATTTAAAGGTACAGGTAACATGGAGCTTCAGCTCGATCGTAAATTGTCTAACAAGCGTATCTTCCCTGCAGTGGATATTATTGCGTCAAGTACTCGTCGAGATGACTTGTTACTCAGCAACGACACCCTAAGCAGAATGTGGGTTCTTCGTAACTTCTTATCTGATATGAACTCTGTAGAAGCAATGCAGTTCCTTGACGGAAGACTACGAAAAACAATAAATAATGAAGAATTCCTTATCTCAATGAACGACTAGGTAAGAAGAATTATAATTCCAGATAACAGAAGCAAGGGAAAAAGAAGTAACTTTACCCTTGCTTTTTTATTTTAAACAATTCTAAATAAGAACGTATGAAACACGATCATAATCATAACGACCACGAACATTCACATAGCGGACATAGCCATGCACACAATGCCAATAAGAAAGCTTTAACTATTAGCTTCTTCCTGATAGCCGGATTTATGTTTGTTGAATTCATCGGAGGGTATTTAACGAATAGCTTAGCTTTAATATCTGATGCTGGGCATATGTTAAGTGATGCTGTTGCATTAGGGCTAAGTTTAAGTGCTCTTATTTTTGGCTCCAGAGCAGCAACTCCATCCAAAACGTATGGATATAAACGTTTTGAAATTCTAGCTGCGTTACTAAATGGCATTGTACTTGTCCTGATTTCTGTTTTTATATTCAAAGAAGCAATACATCGACTTTCAGAACCTCCTCATGTAATAGGCCCGGGTATGATGGTCATATCAGTCATTGGACTAATTATTAATATAATTGTCGCATATATCCTGCATTCACAAGGTTCGACCAAAGAAAACTTAAATATAAGAAGTGCTTTTCTGCACGTTATAGGTGATTTGTTAGGTTCTGTTGGGGCTATAGCTGCAGCAATACTCATCATGTTGTTTGGCTGGTATATAGCCGACCCAATAGCAAGTATGATTGTTTCTCTTCTAGTTCTTTATAGTGGATGGCACGTTCTTAAAGAATCTGTTAACATATTGATGGAAGCTAAACCGGCAGAGATAGACTCTGATGAAGTAGTAAATGTGTTGAAGTCAATAGAAGGCATAGAAGATATACATGACTTACATATCTGGATGATAACTTCCGAATTTTCGGTATTAACAGTTCACCTAATAGTAAAACCTAATGTTGATCGTGACCTAATCCTAGAGAAGGCTAAGCGCTCTATTCATGAAAAATTTGGAATTAAGCATGCAACAATTCAGTTAGAAGGGAAGAATATTTGTTTGTCTGAAGACTCTTGTAATTAAAGCATTTTATAAAGAGAAGTAATCAAACAAAAAAAACGACAAAATCAGATAATGATTTCGTCGTTTTTTATTTAGTATCTATAAATTTTATTCTCTTTCTAAATTGAAAGAACCTTCAATGTTTCTACTAAATCCGGCTGAATTGGTTTATTCTTTTTGATTGCTTTGGAAAATGGAACATATACAATCACATCATTTTGAATACCAATCATTACATTGCGTTGACCATCAAGCAGAGCATCAATTGCAGAAGCACCCATTCGGCTCGCAAGAATACGGTCGTTTGCAGTAGGAGAACCTCCACGTTGTACATGCCCAAGAATAGTTACTCGTACATCGTACTGGGGAAATTCTTTTTTCACACGCTCGGCCATTGCCATTGCACCACCGGTGATATCACCCTCTGTTACAAGAACAAGGCTACTATTTTTACTTTTACGAAATCCATTGGATATCAAATCTGCTAATTGGTCTTGTTGCATTGATCTCTCAGGGATAATAGCAGCTTCTGCTCCGGAGGCAATAGCACCATTAAGTGCAAGAATACCGCATTCGCGCCCCATCACTTCAATAAAGAACAAACGTTCGTGTGAACTGGCTGTATCGCGAATTTTATCTACAGCTTGCATGATTGTATTCAACGCTGTATCATAACCAATCGTTAAGTCTGTACCTTGCAAGTCATTATCAATAGTTCCCGGTAGGCCAACTATAGGAAAATTATATTCTTGTGCAAAAATACGAGCTCCTGTAAGCGAACCATCTCCACCTATAACAACCAAAGCGTCAATATTCTCGCGTTGAAGTGTTTCGTATGCTGTCTGACGACCTTCTGTTGTTTCAAACTCTTTACAACGAGCTGTTTTAAGAATTGTACCTCCTTGCTGTATAATATTACTTACACTATTTGTTTTGAAAGGTATAATTTCATCAAATACCAATCCCTTATAACCACGCATAACACCTTTAACTTCTATTCCGTTATAGATAGCTGAACGAGTTACTGCACGAATAGCTGCATTCATACCCGGAGCATCGCCTCCGGAAGTAAGGATACCAATACACTTAATGTTAGCCATAATGTTATTTATATTTATTCTTAAAGTCCCTTTTTCAAAATGAATTACAAAAATAAGAATAAATTTACTGATAAGGCTAATCTCAATATGTCAATTTGGTTAAATTAACACCGATCTTATTTCCTCTATTTTTGCTTCTACTTCCTCCATTTGCCATTTTGGAGTAGAAGTTGCACCACAAATACCTATTGAGGCTGTTTTGCTTACTAAATCAGGGTTTATATCTGATGGAGTAGTGATAAAATACGAGTTCGGATTATATTTTTTACACTCAGCAAATAAGACCTTTCCATTCGAACTCTTCTCTCCTGCCACAAAGAATATGATGTCATTATTCAGAGCAAATTCTTTGATGTTAGGGATACGGTTTGATACTTGACGGCAAATAGTATCAAAAAATTCAAATTTAGCATCTCCCGTCATTCTGCCTTGAATAATATCAATTATCTCTTGAAATCCATCCAAAGGTTTTGTTGTCTGAGAGAATAAACAAATATTTTTAGAAAAATCGAGTTTTTCGAGATCTTCTTTCTTCTCAATAACGATAGCACTCGATTCAGTTTGTCCCAATAGTCCATTCACTTCGGCATGTCCGTTTTTACCATAAATAACAATTTGTGTGTTGTTATCCTTTTCACTGTCATATTTGTCGTGTATCTTTTTCTGAAGACGCAAAACAACAGGGCATGAGGCATCTATAATTTCGATATTGTTTTCTTTTGCCGTTTGATAGGTTGAAGGTGGTTCGCCATGAGCCCTAAGTAAAACTCTGGCATTTTTCAGTTTTGCAAACTCTTCATGATTAATAGTCTTCATTCCAAGTTTTTCCAACCTGTCTACTTCTAGGTTATTGTGCACAATATCTCCTAAACAATAAAGCATGCCTCCTTTGGCCAATTCTTCTTCTGCTTTCTTTATGGCATTAACTACCCCAAAGCAAAAACCTGACTTAGCATCTATTTCTATATTACTCATTTAATTTGTAGTTATTTGTTTGAACTTTTGTACCAACCATTGCATCTGATCGTCAATGGTCATATATGAATTATCCAGAAGAATGGCGTCATCCGCTTGGATTAAAGGGCTTTCTGCCCGCGTCTGATCCATATGGTCTCTGGTTTTTAAATTTTCCAGCACTTCTTCGTATGTCGTTTTCGTATCACCCTTCGACTGTAATTCATCAAAGCGCCTCTGAGCTCTAATTTCGGCTTTTGCTGTTACAAAAACTTTCATCTCGGCATCAGGGAAAACAACAGTTCCGATATCTCTTCCATCCATTACAATTCCTTTAGCTTTACCCATTTCTTGTTGAAGAGCTACCATGGCATGACGTACAAAAGGAATTGCACTCACAATACTCACTTTTGACGATACTTCCATACTGCGTATCTGACCTTCAACATTCAGACCATTCAGATATGTCTCAGGAGTTCCTGTATCTTTATTTAAGTGAAACTGTATCTTTATATTTTCTATTTCGTTACGCAATTTTTCTTCATCCAGCTCTTCGCCATTAAAGAGGTTATGTTCTATGCAATATAGTGTTACAGCCCTATACATGGCTCCACTATCTATATAGATATACCCAATCTCCCTTGCCAAACTTTTGGCCATAGTACTCTTACCATTCGATGAAAAACCATCTATTGCGATAACTATTTTTTTCATTACTTACTTCTATTAAACATCTAAGCGATATAAATGTTTATGTTGATTCGTTATAAATTATATTCCTAATAAAGATACGGCAAAGATAATTCTAATTTTTCATTCTAAATCCTCCTTCGTTTTATAACGAGAAAGATGTTGCCGAAAAAAACTATTGTATTACAAAAAAATGTGTATTTTTGCAGCCTGAAACATTTTTATATATAAATGATAAATCGCGTTCTTATTCGTATCAGGGTTGTTCAAATACTGTTCTCATGCAGTCATAGTGAAACCACAGATTTGAGAAAGGCAGAAAGTGAGTTAATGCTTAGCCTACAAAAATCATATGATTTGTACTTTTATCTGTTATCGTTGATGGTAGAGTTGACTAATACTTATGCTCAGAGAGTAGATAGTCGCAAATCGAAACTATTGCCCACTAAAGAGGATATGAGTCCAAACACAAAGTTGTTGAATAATAAATTCATATCTCAACTCAGTCAAAACACAGAACTGATAAAATACTTGAACGATAGGCCTTTCTCATGGGCAGAACATGATGCCTTTATCCGCAACCTATTGGATAATATCTTAAACTCTGACATATATAAAGAATATACAGAAAGTCAATCTCAGGAATATAATGACGATCGTGAGTTCTGGCGTAAAGTTTTCAAGCAAATTATATGCACGACTGAAGATTTGTATTCTATCCTTGAGGATGAAAGTCTTTACTGGAACGATGATATCGAAATTATTCAATCTTTTGTTTTAAAAACAATTAAACGCTTTGAAGAAAGCAAAGGGACAGAGCAAGAGTTGCTTCCTATGTTTAAGGATGAAACCGATAAAGAATTTGCGGTAAAACTATTGAGGGAATCTTTATTCAACGGAAAAGAATATAAAGAGCTGATTGATAAATACACCAAGAACTGGGAATCGGAGCGTATTGCCCTGATGGATATGGTTATAATGCAGATTGCAATTGCTGAAATCATCGAATTTCCATCTATACCGATTAGTGTTTCCTTAAATGAATATATAGATATAGCGAAGTCATATAGTACTATAAAGAGTGCTTCTTTTATAAATGGAATTTTGGATGCAATTGTAAAGGAGCTGAAAGAAGAAAAAAAGATAATTAAGAAATAATAGTATTTATCATATTTTCGCATAAAGCCTATTTCAAAATATTCACTTATATTTGTAAAAACTTATTCAAAAAAAAGTAACTGAAGTAAGAATAATATAAATCAATATTAAAGAACAATTATGACTTTATTAAATGTATTGTTACAAGCTGCAGATGGTGGAGCTTCTCCTGCCGGAGGTTTATTAGGAGGAAGTACCGGCATGATTATTATGATGGTACTACTCTTCGGAATCATGTACTTCTTTATGATCAGACCACAGCAGAAGAAACAAAAAGCTCTACAAGAAGCCAGAAACGCCATTAAGGTAGGAGACAAAGTTGTTACAGCCGGTGGTGTTCACGGAAAAGTGAAAGAAGTGGGTGATACATATTTTATTCTTGAAATAGCGGAGGGAGTAAAAATTAAGATTGAAAAATCTTCTGTATATGTTTCAGCCGAAGATACTAAGAAACAATAATTTTTTTATTACGGTAAATATCCGGGTATAGCTTATGAGCGATACTTACGATAAGGAAATATTTGCACAAAAGGTCAAAGCTTTTTTCAAGACAATTCGGTGGAAAAAGATTTTGACCTTCATGTTTTTTGTGCTTTTATCTTTTATTTTCTGGATGATGCAAGTGTATCGCCAAAAATACGAGGCCACCCTTGCTATACCTGTTAAATACATAAATGAGCCGGATAGTATAGTCTTTGAGAATGAATTGCCAACTACGGTTTATGCCCGAATCAAAGATGATGGTGCTACTCTATTCCGATATTACCTGACTAGACGTAAAGACTCACTGGTGGTTGATGTCAGAGAGGTTATAAAAAATTCACCTGACAAGGTTATTCAAGGGCGCAATTTTGAGCAATTGATACGTTCAAAGCTTTTCGTTACATCCGAACTAATTAGCTACTCTCCCACTCGGGTATCATATTCATACGCATTATTGCGAAGCAAGAAGTTACCTGTTATTTTTAACGGTAGCGTAAGTCTCGATGCCGGTTATATGCTCGACGGAGACTTGATAACCCAGCCGGACTCTGTTATGGTATACGGCAGTAAAGCCTCATTAGATACCATTTTCTTTGCTTACACTGAATCTGATACATTAAGGAATATCAAATCGGCAAAGAAAGTGAAAATAAAGATGAAGCCTATACTAGGAGTCAAATATGTTCCGAGTGAAGTAGAATTGAATATTCCAATCGATGAGTTTATAAAAAAGGAAGTTGAAGTACCTATTACCTGTATCAATTTACCAAGCAACTTAGAAATAAAACTATTTCCGTCTGCTGTCAAAATTGAATTTTTTGTAGGCAAGAGAAGGCCTGATAATATAACCAGTAGTAATTTCGAAGTTACTATAGACTACAACGATATAAAAGAGCTGAAAGATGCGACTATACCAGTACGTATAACCGATAGTCCTGATTATATACGCACAATGACACCTGTACCTTCAGAGGTAGAGTTTGTACTCGAACAATAATAACAATTATGATCAAACTAGGTATAACCGGTGGCATAGGCAGTGGAAAGTCAACTGTCTCTCAGATATTTTCACTTAGTGGTGTGCCAGTCTACATTGCTGATATAGAAAGTAAAAGGTTAGTTGCCACATCTCCTACAATTCGAGAAAAACTAATTAATCTATTTGGAGAAGAATTATATAGCGGCGGTGTACTAAATAAACCATTGCTTGCTTCTCATATTTTTAATGATAAGAAAAAACTGGAAACAGTAAATACAATTATTCATCCCGAAGTAGAACGTGATTTTATTGAATGGGTAAAAAAACATGCCCAATGTGACATTGTAGCGCATGAAGCTGCTATTCTTTTTGAATCGGGATTTAATCGAATGATGGATAAGGTGTTAATGGTATATACACCTTTAGACATAAGAATCGAGCGAACAATGCTAAGAGACAACCTCCCTAAAGAAAAGGTGATGGAACGCATACAAAATCAGATGTCGGATGAAGAAAAAGCTAAACTTTCTGACTTTGTAATTGTTAATGATAACACAAAATCATTGATCGAACAGGTAACGAATATAATACAAGAACTTAAAACCTCAGAAAACTAGATGCAAATACAAGAATCATATCAGAAAATTTTTGCAGAAAACAAAAAATGGGTTGAGAAGAAGAACAAGGAAAATCCGGATTTCTTTACTCATCTTGTAAAAGAGCAAAACCCTGATTATTTATATATCGGATGTTCGGATAGTCGTGTACATGCAAATGAAATAATGGGTTTGCAACCGGGTGAAGTCTTCGTGCATCGTAACATAGCAAATATGGTTGTAAATAATGACTTGAATGTATTGTCTGTCATTAACTATGCTGTAGAACATTTGAATGTAAAATATATAATTGTTTGTGGCCACTATAATTGCGGTGGAATAAAGGCAGCTATGCAACCAAGAGACTTAGGTATTCTGAATCCATGGCTACGAAATGTGCGAGATGTATATCGTTTACACGAAAAAGAGCTCGATGCTATCCCTGATATGAAAGACCGCTATAACCGCTTGGTGGAACTTAATGTTTACGAACAGTGTCTGAACGTTATAAAAACAGCAGAAGTGCAAAAATCGTATTTGGAATCGGGGTATCCTCGTGTAGCAGGTTGGGTGTATGATCTTAACGATGGTACTTTGATAGACCTGAACATTGACTTCAAGAAAGAACTTGATCACATTCGTAAAATATATGACCTAACTAAGAAAAAGTAAAATAAGACTATATTAAATAATGAAACATAGACATACATATATAGCTTTATTTTTGGGAATACTTACACTTGCTTTATTACAAGGTTGTAAACCTTCAACAAAAGCTGAAGACTCTAAAATACTGATGGTCACGATAGAACCGCAGAAGTATTTTTTAGAGGCTCTTGTCGGCAATCACTTCAAAGTAGAATGCATTATTTCTCCCGGAATGAATCCGGAAAGTGCAGACTTTACTCCTTCACAGATGATGAATCTTGACAAAAGCACAGCTTACTTTAAGGTAGGTTATCTTGGTATAGAAAATTCTCTGATAAATAAAGTTTCTGCAAGTAATCCTGCGTTTAAAGTAGTTGATTGTTCTGATGGCATAGAATCAACCTGTGAAGACCACAATCATCACGAAGGACATGATCATAGTCATCATGGACATGTAGGAGGAGATCCACATACATGGAGTTCTGTCGTTTCTGCTAAAATCATTGCAGAAAACATGTACAAAGGGCTTATTGAAATAGACAGAGTAAATGAAGCTGATTACAAAGCAAATTACGATAAACTTCTCTCTGAAATAGACAAGACCGATAGTATAATAAAATCGTATCTGGAAAAAGCACCAAGCAAAGCTTTTATCATTTACCATCCTGCGCTTAGCTATTTTGCTCAAGAATATGGGCTGACACAGTATTCCATTGAGCATGAAGGAAAAAACCCTTCTCCTGCGCAATTGAAAGAACTTATAGACAAAGCAAAAGCTGAAGGTATAAAAGTTGTCTTTATTCAAAAAGAATTTGACACAAAGAATGCTGAAACAGTAGCCGAAGCTATTGGCGGAAAAGCTATACCTATCAATCTACTGTCTTATAATTGGAGTGAAGAAATGATTAAAATAGCTAGAGCTATGGCTTTAGAAGATTAATTGATGAGTAAAATTCTTGACATAAAAGATCTTTCTGTAGGATACGACGGCAATCCTTATGTATTGAAGAATGTCAATCTGGAAGTTACCAAGAATGACTTCCTTGGTATTATCGGCCCAAACGGAGGAGGTAAAACAACTCTTCTGAGAACTCTCATGGGGTTGGTTAAGCCGGCTTCGGGCAAAATATCTTTTTATAGGAATAATATAAAGGTTGATAAAATAAACATAGGTTACTTACCTCAGATCAACCAGATTGATAAAAAATTCCCAATATCTGTATATGATGTTATCTTGTCTGGATTAACCGTAAAAAAAGGTATTTTCTCTTCTTATACAAAGGAACAAAAAGAAAAGGTGAGCGTCATTGCCGAAAAAATGGGGTTGGAACAGCTTATACACCGTTCGATAGGTGCGTTATCAGGTGGGCAGTTGCAACGTACATTACTAGGAAGGGCGATTATCGATGACCCCGATTTGTTGGTTCTTGATGAGCCTAATTCCTATGTGGATAAACGTTTTGAAAGCAATTTCTACAAATTGCTCGAAGAGATAAATCTGGATACGGCTATCATACTGGTATCTCATGATGTTGGAACCGTTATTTCACTCGTGAAGAATATAGCATGCGTAAACGAAGGACTGCATTATCATTCAGGCACGAACATCTCGACCGACTGGCTTGAAAAATCATACAACTCGTGTCCTATTGAAATAATTGGACATGGAGATTTTCCTCACAGAGTTTTAGAGAAACATGAGGGTTGTGACTGTTGTAAAGAAGATTAGCAATTCATTATTTCCTTTTTTCAAAAATCACTATAAATTGATATTACTCTATATCTGAGAACTAAACACATGCTTAGAACGTTAAATAGGTTATAAAACAATTATATTATGAAAAAGATATTTTTTGCATGCCTTGTTGCATTTACACTTGCAGCTTGCGGACCAGTTTACAACACACAACTTAAACAAGTAGAACTGGGGATGACACAACGAGAGATCGTCTCACTTATGGGTGATAAATATTCAGTTGTCGACCAAAGAAGTAATGGTGACCAGACTTTAGAATACGTAGATAAATTTAAAAACCACTGGTACTTTGTTTTTGTTAATGGGCAGCTAAATAAATGGTATAAGGAAACAGAGAAATAAAATTGTATTAGAATAAAGAAATAGGATGTATCAATGGTGCATCCTATTTTTATTACATATAGACATACTTTATATAAAGAATGATACAGCATTTATTTCTTATGATTTAATCTTTCTTTAAAGTCACTCAAATCTGTTTCGCGAATAGCCCTGTATTTTATATCTTTTTTGTATATTTGCAGCCTAATTTGGGGTAGTATATTTACTTCAAATCGATATACCAAAAAGAAGATTTATTATAGAATGAATAAAATACGAAATTTTTGCATTATAGCACATATTGATCATGGTAAGAGTACCCTTGCTGACAGGCTTTTAGAATATACAAAGACTGTTGAAGGCAAAGACTTGCAAGCTCAGGTACTTGACAACATGGATCTGGAACGTGAGCGTGGCATCACTATAAAAAGCCATGCTATCCAGATGGAATATGTATATAAAGGCGAAAAATATATTCTTAATCTGATTGATACTCCCGGACACGTTGACTTTTCGTATGAAGTTTCACGATCTATAGCAGCATGTGAAGGCGCATTATTAATCGTAGACGCAGCACAAGGTATACAGGCACAAACAATATCAAACCTGTATATGGCAATAGAGCATGATCTAGAGATTATTCCTATTCTGAATAAAATAGACCTGCCAAGTGCTATGCCTGATGAAGTTGAAGATCAGATTATAGAACTGTTAGGTGTAAAAAAAGAGGATATAATACGTGCCAGTGGTAAAACAGGAGAAGGCGTTTATACCATACTGGATTCAATTATAGAACGAATACCGGCACCGCAAGGTGATCCCGAAGCTCCATTGCAAGCACTTATTTTCGATTCAGTTTTTAACTCTTTTCGTGGTATCATTGCTTATTATAAAGTAGTGAATGGTACAATAAAAAAAGGTGATCTTGTAAAATTCTTTGCAACAGGGAAAGAATATGATGCTGACGAAGTAGGTGTACTAAAACTGGATATGTCTCCGCGTAATGAAGTCAGGTGTGGTGACGTTGGTTATATAATTTCAGGGATCAAAACTTCGAAAGAAGTAAAAGTAGGTGACACAATCACCCATGTAAAAGGGGCATGCGACAAAGCGATCGAAGGCTTTGAGGAAGTCAAGCCAATGGTTTTTGCCGGAGTTTATCCTATCGATAGCGAAGACTTTGAAGACTTACGCTCATCTTTAGAAAAACTTCAATTGAATGATGCCTCTCTTACATTTCAGCCGGAATCATCTGTTGCTTTAGGATTTGGTTTCCGTTGCGGATTCTTAGGTCTTTTACATATGGAGATTATACAGGAACGCCTCGACCGGGAATTCAACATGGATGTGATCACAACTGTTCCAAACGTATCTTATATAGTTCACGACAAGAAAGGGAACACGAAAGAGGTTCACAATCCGGCAGGACTCCCCGACCCTACCCTGATAGATTATATAGAAGAACCTTATATACGTGCTTCGGTAATCACCAATACCACCTATATAGGGGCTATTATGACTTTATGTCTCGGCAAACGAGGTATCCTTATCAAACAAGAATATATCTCAGGAGATCGTGTTGAGATTATATATGATATACCATTAGGAGAGATTGTTATCGACTTTTACGATAAGCTGAAAAGTATTTCGAAAGGATACGCTTCTTTCGATTATCATATGCATGACTATCGTGAATCGAAGCTTGTAAAACTTGATATACTATTAAATGGTGAATCTGTAGATGCTCTCTCTACACTTACTCATGTTGACAATGCCGTAAACTTCGGACGTCGCATGTGTGAAAAATTGAGAGAACTTATTCCCCGTCAACAATTTGATATAGCAATACAGGCTGCTATCGGTGCTAAAATTATTGCCCGTGAGACGATCAAGGCCGTACGTAAAGATGTTACGGCGAAATGTTATGGTGGTGATATCTCTCGTAAGCGTAAACTTCTCGAGAAACAAAAAGAAGGTAAAAAACGCATGAAGCAGGTAGGAAACGTAGAAGTTCCTCAAAAAGCCTTCTTAGCTGTATTAAAACTCGATTAAATTATCTTTATACAGACCATTAGAATTAGTTTAGAAATAAAAAAGTGATATCTAGAAACAGTATAAAAACTGTTACTTTTGTTACTTTTTAGTTGAAAACAGTATTGACAATCATGACATCCTTTGAAAAAATAGATATAAAAGATTTTACTCCCGATTCATTTGGGCTAAAAAACAAATGGATGCTCGTTACTGCATCTAAGCCCGATGGTACAGTGAATACAATGACTGCAAGTTGGGGAGGATACGGTGTGATGTGGAACAAAGAAGTAGTATTTGTTGTTATACGTCCTCAAAGATACACAAGGGAGTTTGTGGAAAGTACAGAATCTTTCTCTCTTACTTTCTTTGATAAAAAATACTTAAAGGACTTAAGTTATTTAGGTAAAGTATCGGGACGTGATGAAAACAAAATCTCAAAAGCCGGACTTAATATTGCTTTCGATAAACATATACCATATTTTATGGAAGCCCAAACAGCTATTTTTGTCAAGAAGCTCTTTGTCCAGCGTATCCAAGAAGATGCTTTTCTAGAGAAAGACATCATCGAAAGATGGTATCCCGAAAAGGATTTTCATTACTTGTATATTGCAGAAGTAACAAATATCTTAAAGAGGAAATAAGGATGAATCGTGAAGAAGTCACTCTGACTAAGTTTGTGGTTGTTGGAATATCTGTCCGTACTACGAATCAGAATCATCAATCGCAAGAGGATATTGCAAAACTATGGGAAGTTTTTTTCCGTAATGCTTACATTCAGCAACTGATGCCGAATAAGGTATCTAATGATATCTATTGCATTTATACTGATTATGAGAGTGACTATACAGGAGAATACACGACTGTATTAGGTTATAAAGTTTCCAGTGTTGAAGGGATACCTACAAATTTGGGATTGACTTTCAAAGAAATACCGGAATCGAAATATTATAAGTACCTTTCGGAAGGTGAACTGCCTTATGCCGTAGGTAAAACTTGGGCACATATTTGGCAGTCTAATATAAAAAGACGTTATTTAGCAGATTTCGACATCTATGGTGAGGAGTCGAAAGACCCTAAAAATGCTAAAATAACAACATATTTATCTATTTAAATAAACTTCACTTTACACAAAGAATGAGAAAATGGCGCATCGAAGACTCAGCTGAGTTGTATAACATCGCAGGCTGGGGTATTAATTACTTTTCTGTTAATGAGAAAGGTAACGTTGTTGTAACTCCGAGAAAAGACGGGGTGGCTGTTGATTTAAAAGAACTGATGGACGAATTGCAGCTTCGCGATGTGTCAGCTCCTGTTTTGATTCGTTTTCCGGATATCCTGGATAATCGGATCGAGAAAATTTCCACGTGCTTTAAACAGGCTGCCGAAGAATATGAATATAAAGGGCAAAACCATATAATATACCCTATCAAGGTAAATCAAATGCGCCCGGTGGTAGAAGAACTTATCAGCCATGGAAAAAAATTCAATATCGGACTGGAAGCCGGTTCTAAGCCGGAACTTCATGCCGTTATAGCAATCAACACCGATTCTGATTCGCTTATAATCTGTAATGGATATAAGGACGAAAGCTATATTGAGTTAGCCTTATTAGCTCAAAAAATGGGCAAGCATATATTCATTGTAGTTGAGAAACTGAATGAGATACCGCTAATCGCCAAAATAGCTAAAAGACTAAAAATAACACCTAATATTGGTATCCGCATCAAGCTGGCCAGTTCCGGTAGTGGTAAATGGGAAGAATCAGGAGGCGATGGAAGCAAATTCGGATTGAATTCGAGTGAGCTGTTAGAAGCTTTAGCATATCTTGAAAAAGCAAATATGCAAGATTCTTTACGTCTTATTCACTTCCATATCGGAAGCCAGATTACCAAAATTCGCCGGATAAAAACAGCTTTACGTGAAGCCGCTCAATTCTATGTACAGCTGCATGCAATGGGCTTTAAGGTGGAGTTTGTTGATATTGGTGGGGGACTGGGCGTTGACTACGACGGTACACGTTCTTCTTATAACGAAAGTAGTGTAAACTACTCCATACAAGAGTATGTGAATGACTCTATCGCTACAATGGTAGATGCAGCTGATAAGAATGGCATCCCACACCCTAATATTATAACAGAATCGGGCAGATCGCTTACGGCACATCACTCTATTCTGGTATTTGAAGTGTTGGAAACAGCTACTTTGCCGGAGTGGGATGAAGATAAAGAGTTGTCGGAAGATGACCATGAACTCGTTAAAGAGCTGTATCAAATATGGGACGATCTTAGCCAATCGCGTATGTTAGAAGCTTGGCACGACGCACAACAGATTCGTGAAGAAGCTCTCGACTTATTTAGTTTGGGAATGCTAACATTGAAAACGAGAGCGCAGGTAGAGCGTCTTTACTTCTCTATTGCCCGTGAAATATTCCAAATTGCAGGCAGAGCAAAACATGCTCCTGAGGAGTTAAAACAATTATCAAAATTATTACCGGATAAATATTTCTGTAATTTCTCCTTATTTCAGTCGTTGCCGGACTCTTGGGCTATTGACCAGATTTTCCCGATTATACCAATTCATAGATTGGACGAAAAGCCGGATAGAACAGCAACACTACAGGATGTAACTTGTGACTCTGACGGAAAGATAGATAACTTTATCTCTAACGGTAATCAGTCATCATACTTGCCGGTACATAGCATGAAGAAGAACGAATCATATTACCTCGGAGTATTCCTAGTGGGTGCTTATCAGGAAATATTGGGTGATCTTCACAACCTATTCGGAGATACAAATGCGGTTCATATCTCAGTTGATAAAGACGGATACAAGATAGAGCAAATGATAGATGGTGAAACTGTAGCAGAAGTATTAGACTATGCTCAATACAATGCGAAGAAGCTTGTCCGCACTGTTGAAACATGGGTTACTTCGAGTGTTAAACAAGGGACAATAACAGTAGAAGAAGGAAAAGAATTTCTATCAAACTATCGTTCAGGCCTTTATGGATACACCTACCTTGAATAATTAAAGTATAAGCTTATATATTAAAATCCTCTTTACGCATTTGCATAAAGAGGATTTTTTATATAGGTTAATTCCTTATTTACTTCTTGATTGAATATTTTGTATGCCTATGAGGCTGTCGTAACGTTGTCCGGAAGGGCGATAGTAGACAAATATCTGATATTCATTTTCTGTTTCAAAATAATTACCTTCTATTTTTGCTGTTGAGTAACTGGCTCCCGACTTAGTCAGATATTGATAATTATACAAACCTTGCTTTAAAAGCAGAGCTATATAATATTGTCTGTTCTCTTCATCATATTTCATTCTGTATTTGTCGGTAAAGTTATTATCAGTAAAGTTTCCATTAATAAAAATATCCTCGCCTATCGGGCTATCCATTGGTAGAGTAAATACCGTATTAAAATAATCAGACTCTATCTCACTATCATTCGTATCGTTACTTCTAATATAAAACCTTCCATTTTGATCTTGATCATAACTATATGACCTACCGGATCTGGTTTTATCAGGAACGATGTACATTGTATAATTAGGCCGATTATATTCAATATGCTCTACATTCAAACCATTGTATCTATAACTTGACGTTTCGAATCGACGATATTCATTTCCTGCTTCAAATATCAGATTCCGATTGTGTTCATATATTAATTTATCGGAGCTAACATAAGTAGGTTTTATTTGATGCCTTTCAGTGTCGAGGCGGTTGTTTTGCCAAGCAAAGATTTTCAATTCGGTAAAAGGATCTCTTATATTAAGATTCTGATGCAATATACTAAAGGACAACTGCTGATGACCTTTATTTGTATCAATATCCGTATTAGAAGTAATACTTGGAGCGATGCTTACTTGTGAATCTACGACAGAGAAACAAGCAGTAAGTAAAACTTCGTCAGGTATACCATCTTCGTAAACTTCAACAACATAGTTTCCTGATAATTTAACATTTACATCATTATTAGGAATATCAATAGCAAAGTGGGTATATTCTACGGTTGTATTTAAAGAAGAAGCATAATCATCTATCGGGTTATCATTGAATCCACTTAGATAATCTATCTCGGATATGCCACTGCTTCTTTTCCAGTATGCATCGCAATGGATTATCCGATAACGTAAACGATTCATTGAGTCTTCAGAAATACGATCGAAACTAATATGTACATAATCATTGCCATTCAATGCGATGATGGGATATGAACTCCAATCGTTATTTTTATTTACCTGTACCGTATATATATCATCTGATATTGCCTGTGTATGATACGCTTGCGAAAAAGTATATATACTCGTTAGATAAAAGATTATAGAGAAAAATAGCAATAGTTTATTATTCATTATTCTAAACTTAATTGTTGCAGAGACCTTTTCAAAAAGTGACAAAAGTAACAGCTAATTGTATGTTTTTGTATGTTACTTTTTTGCTATAAAAGTAAACTACAATTCTATTATTAGATAATTTAAATTCTTAAAAATAATACTTGTGTAGATTCTTAATACCGATCTTTCCAGAGCTTTTTGAGCCATTCCATTATTTTACTTTCAGATGCATTCTGCTGGGGTTTCCAAAATTGTCTACCCTTTATCTCTTTAGGTACATAATCTTGTTGTACAAAATTATTTTCAAAGCTATGCGCATATTTGTATTCCTTTCCGTAATTCAATTCCTTCATCAACTTTGTAGGCGCATTACGCAAATGTAATGGTACAGGTAGATTTCCTGTTTCGTTGACTAAAGCTATGGCTTCATCTATCGACATGTATGCCGAATTGCTCTTAGGAGATGTTGCCAAATATATAGTAGTTTCAGCCAGTACAATACGTCCTTCCGGCCAACCAATTTTATGTAACGTCTCGAAACAAGCATTTGCTAACAACAAGGCATTTGGATTTGCCAATCCAATATCTTCTGCAGCAGAAATAACAAGACGTCGTGCTATAAATTTCGGATCTTCACCTCCGGCCACCATCCGTGCCAACCAATAAATAGCAGCATCAGGATCACTCCCTCGTATCGACTTTATAAAAGCAGAAATAATGTCATAATGCATTTCGCCTCCTTTATCGTATGCTGCCGGATTTTCCTGCAAACGTTCTGTTACCAGTTTATCGGTTATTGTGATCTTATCGTTTACTTCGGAAGAAATTACTAAATCAAGTATATTCAATAATTTACGGGCATCACCTCCCGAAAAACGCAATATAGCATCCGTTTCTTTAAGTTCGATATCCCTATCTTTAAGTATTATATCCTGCGTTAAAGGNNACGATTGCAAGACATAAACCTGACAACGTGACAACAGCGGGCGAATAACCTCAAATGAGGGATTCTCTGTAGTAGCACCGATCAATGTTATTACTCCTGTTTCTACAGCTCCGAGCAAAGAGTCTTGCTGTGATTTGGAAAAGCGATGGATTTCATCAATAAATAAGATAGGGCTTTTGGTATTAAAAAACTGATTCTTTTTAGCCAATTCAATTACTTCACGCACATCTTTTACACCGGAGTTTATAGCACTCAGAGTATAAAAAGGCGTATCAAGTGTATTCGCTATTATCTGAGCCAATGTAGTTTTGCCCACTCCGGGAGGCCCCCATAGTAAAAATGAAGGAACTCTCCCCGATTCTATCATCTTTCGAAGAATAGCACCCTCTCCTACTAAATGTTTTTGTCCTATATACTCTTCGAGATTACGCGGACGTAACCGCTCTGCTAAAGGTTGGCTCATTTATATATATGTTTAAGCTCTAAATATCCTCAAATCTACAAAAAGTTTGATTTAATAACAAGCCGGATTGCTATCCAACGGAACAGAAATGTATTAAAGCTTGATTAAGTTATTATTAAATATTTTCTTATTTGTGTCTTGATATATTATACTTATATGTAGTTTATAGTAATCTCTAAAATATATATAAAACAGAAAAAAGACAAATAAAAACCTATAAATAAAAGCATTAAACACATCTAATAGAATCTCCATCAATTCTGACAAATCGTCATATTTTATTTTTTTTATTGTCATCCTATATTTTGGCATAGCTTTTGAACAAAGGCTTATGTCATTGAAATATGAATTGAAAGAAATTAGAATAGAAATTAATTAGAAACAATATAATAAGATGGGAAAAATAATAGGAATTGACTTAGGTACCACAAACTCTTGTGTTGCCGTGTTGGAAGGTAACGAACCTATCGTTATCACAAACAACGAAGGAAAAAGAACAACACCTTCTGTTGTTGCTTTTATTGAGGGAAATGAACGCAAAATTGGTGATCCTGCAAAACGTCAGGCTATCACAAATCCGGAAAAAACAATATACTCCATAAAAAGATTTATGGGTGAAACATGGGATCAAGTTCAAACCGAAGTAACCCGTGTACCTTATAAAGTAGTGAAAGGAGATAACAATACACCACGTATAGACATTGACGGACGCCTTTATACTCCTCAGGAAATTTCAGCGATGATCCTTCAAAAGATGAAAAAGACAGCTGAAGACTATCTCGGACAAGAAGTAACAGACGCAGTTATTACTGTACCTGCATACTTTAGCGACTCGCAACGTCAGGCAACAAAAGAAGCCGGAGAAATTGCAGGTCTTAAAGTTCAACGTATCGTTAATGAGCCTACAGCTGCTGCACTTGCTTATGGTCTTGACAAGGCTCACAAGGATATGAAAATTGCAGTGTTCGACCTTGGTGGTGGTACATTTGATATCTCTATCCTAGAATTAGGAGACGGTGTATTTGAAGTTAAGTCAACCAATGGGGATACTCACCTTGGTGGTGATGATTTCGACCAGGTAATTATCAATTGGCTGGCTGAAGAATTCATGAATGAAGAAGGCTTAGATCTACGTAAAGATCCAATGGCTTTACAGCGTTTGAAAGAAGCTGCTGAAAAAGCGAAAATAGAGCTATCAAGCACAACTTCTACTGAAATTAACTTACCATACATTATGCCGGTTAATGGTATTCCAAAACACTTGGTAAAAAATCTAACTCGTGCTAAATTTGAGCAATTAGCAGACTCACTTATTCGTAAGTGTATCGAACCATGTCGTCAATCGTTGAAAGATGCAGGGTATTCACCATCCGATATAGATGAAGTGATCTTAGTCGGAGGTTCTACACGTATACCTGCTGTACAAGCAGAAGTTGAGAAGTTCTTCGGAAAGACACCATCGAAAGGTGTAAACCCTGATGAAGTTGTTGCTGTAGGTGCTGCTATACAAGGAGCTGTATTAACAGGTGAAGTAAAAGATGTATTGTTACTTGATGTTACTCCGCTTTCTCTTGGTATAGAAACAATGGGGAATGTGATGACTAAGCTAATTGAGGCTAATACAACTATTCCTACGAAAAAGAGCGAAACATTCTCTACCGCTGCGGACAATCAACCGTCTGTACAGATTGTTGTACTTCAAGGAGAACGTCCAATGGCGAGGGATAATAAACAAATAGGTGTCTTCAACTTAGACGGTATATTACCGGCACGTCGTGGTGAGCCTCAAATTGAAGTTACATTTGATATTGATGCCAATGGTATTCTTAGTGTATCTGCAAAAGATAAAAAGACCGGCAAAGAACAATCTATTCGTATCGAGGCTTCATCGGGTCTTACTGATGCAGAAATCCAACGAATGAAAGACGAAGCTGCAGCTAATGCCGAAGCAGATAAGAAAGAAAAAGAAAAGATAGACAAGTTGAATCAGGCAGATTCAGTTATTTTCCAAACAGAAAATCAATTGAAAGATCTTGGAGATAAAATTCCAGCCGATCAGAAAGCTTCTATCGAAGGTGCTTTAAATAAACTAAGAGATGCTCACAAAGCTCAAGATATTCCGGCTGTTGATTCTGCAATGGATGAATTAACTAAATTAATGCAGGAATTGAGCCAGAATATATACAATCAGCAACAAGCAGGTGCTAATCCGGGACAAGAAGCCGGAGGTAATACTGGTAGCCAATCTAATGGCGGCGACAATAATGTAACTGATGTAGATTTTGAAGAAGTGAAATAAGCAAATAGAAACAGATAGTATATTTATTAAAAAAGCTCATTATCCTATATTAGGTATAATGAGCTTTTTTGTATTGTATATAGAGTCTCTTTTATTTATTAAATTTTACTCCACAACTCAGAAAATAAAGCTAAAGAAGATTCTATTCGAACCATTGTACTTCTTATATCTTGATGGTCGTATTGGCATTCTTCCAAATTGGAAAGAAGCTCTAAAAACATTTTAGGTTGAATATCGCCCCATTCATGAAAAGAATTTAACAGTTCTTCTTTTTTTTCTGAAGATATAGAATCAATGAATACAATGCACACACGAGCAAAAGTAGAAAATACATTGGCTATTTCTATAGGTTGATAAAAACGTCCTCTATTAGTATAGTTAAAATGAATCTCTGCAATATAAATGAGTATCTTTTCGCACAGAAATATCATATTATTTGTTAGATCAGAATCACTGTCTTTATCTTGTATTTTTTGAATAATACTTTGGGATGAAATTTCGATTTCATTAAGGTATTTTCCAAATAGTTCATAATATTTTTCTAGATAAGGATGGCTGCTCATCATTACGCTTGGAGGAATATAGTTCGAATCCATACTGTAATTATTATCTTCTTTAATAATCCGTCCTAGAATAAGATGATATATTCCGAATTCGTCTTCAGTAATTTGTCCTATTGGTTGTATAGACAAATGATAGGTTTGTTTATAATTAGATGATGTTTCTTGAACGCTTACTATACCTTGATACTTATTATAAAATGGTTCTACAACTAAAACAACATTCCACTGTTTATTATCTTCAATCTCTTGACTAAAATCATAATCTAGTCGCACAGAGTCAGAATGATTAATAGACTTTATATCTATACGACCACCTCTAGAGATAATAGCATTACATTGTTTCAACTCTATTTCTATTTTATCTCCATTTTTTTCTTTGATTCTCAGATCACATGATGATTTTTCACCTTTGCAAGGAGGCAATAAACCATAGCTGAAATTAGTAAATCTCCCACTATTAAAATCACGAATCGCATCTGCATAATTACCCTCTGTTTGTTGCAAATGAGCTATTGATATCTTATTACAACCTACCAAATTTCCCATTCTCTTCTTTATAGGATTAAGCATATTGTTACCCTTTATTGTTGTTTGTTTATGATCAAATATAAGTATAGTTCTCCTGTACTTTTCTAATTCGTTTGTATCGGTCTTATTATAATCTTGTAAAAGTCTCTGAAATCATATACAATACATCATACTTCTTTGCTTGATTTTCTGTCTCCTTTATTCAATGATATATCCTAATATATTCAGAAATAGCAAAATATATAATATTTTTATTTTATGTCTAAATTATAATTAGGTGGTATATCCTCCTAAAAAGATAATCAATACATTATCTGTTCAATAAAATGATCAATAAATCCTCTTTTTCTGAACAATTTTTTCAATATCAAACATATGCATAAAATTCATTGGAGCTTAATATAGCTTCATTAGTTTGCGTTATAAAACTTTTAACAGTTTGATTATTGCATATTTATGATAAAGCAGAGCGTGCAAAGTTAGAAAAAAATATGAGAATTTATCTTTTAATTATTTGAAACTATATTAAGGTTTCTAAAAAAGGTGAAATAGAGGATGTAAAATAAGAATATATTAGCTTTTATTTCCATAGCTATCTCTAAGGGACATAGTCATTCAATAACAAAAGTCCGCATAC
>NZ_DLIY01000005.1:0-10936 GCF_002483985.1 Dysgonomonas sp. UBA7630 | reverse complement strand
CTCAAGAATCACTTCGCGGGATGGCAATTTTCGTTGAGCCTCTACGTAAGTATCTACTTCAAAATTCAGACAACATTTGAGCTTACCGCATTGCCCCGCCAATTTCTGAGGATTGAGTGGAATATCTTGCAATCGAGCGGCTGATGTAGACACCGAGATAAAGTTAGACATCGAACTGGAACAACAAAGTTCTCGCCCACAAGGGCCAATGCCACCCACTCTACCGGCTTCCTGACGTGCTCCGATCTGCTTCATTTCTATTTTCACACGAAACTCGGAAGCATATACTTTTATCAATTGGCGAAAGTCGACACGCTCGTCTGCTATATAATAAAAAATAGCCTTGTTCCCATCTCCTTGATATTCGACATCACTGATCTTCATCGCAAGATTAAGTTCTTCGGCTATCTCTCTCGAACGAAGCATTGTTTTATGCTCTTTCGATTTAGCGTCTTCCCATTTCTCAATATCGTTTTGTTTAGCTATACGATAAATGCGCTTAGTCTCTCCACGATAGTTATTCTTTAGCATTTGAAGTTTCACCAGTTTACCGGTAAGCGTTACTTCTCCAATATCGTGTCCCGGTGTGGCTTCTACTGCAACGATATCTCCTCTGAATAGTTCTATATTATTGCTGTTGAGATAATAGCCTTTACGTGTATTTTTAAATTGAACCTCAACCATCTGCGACTCACCCGGTATCTCCGGAAGATCTTCAAGCCAATTGTAAACTTCCAGTTTATTAGTTCCGCTGCAACATCCGCCTTTCTTTGACTGGCAACCGCCCCCCGATTGGCAACCACAGCCGCCTCCCGACTGACAGCCGCAACCTCCACCAGATTGACAACCACACGTTTTAGTTACCGCCTGCTTCTGCGATTCGCTAGTAGCGACTGTAACAAGTGCCTTTCGGTTTGCCCTGGCACAAGTACACCCTATCGGGGTTTTGCAAGTGCCCTGACAGTCCATGGCAGGATTAAATGTATTTTGATTTGAATCCATTGTTATTCATTTTAATTAATTAAGACAAAGCCCCTTTTCTAGCTTTGTGGGTTTATATTTATTGTTTAATCAGCATTGTTATTTTCAGACAAAGATCGAAAAACACCATCTTAGCGTTTACATTTTGTTCTATATGTCTTTCTGCCAGAGCCAGTTCATCCATAAAACCTACAATATTACGTTCATTGATAAACGGCGCAAAGCGTATTCCAAAATTAGCCTCATCTTGAGCCAAATAGGTAATTTCGGGCTGATGCAAGTTACTTACAAAATATTCGCGAACCATGCGCTGACTATATATCAGGAAGCTTTTTTGATTCTCCCGTCCTATTGCTGCCAATTCATTACCGATAGTCTTTATTTCCTTTATGTTACGAGCATAAGAAGCTCTCATCATCTGCACAAACAGATTGAAAAAAAACTTATGTTCTTCGTTCAGGCTGATCGTTTCCACAGCCTTCAGGTAACTACCTTTCGATAAATGTGCAACAGTAGTTGCATCATCAGACAAGATATTATATTCAGATTCGAGAGCCTGCACAATATCACATTCGGCTACACCATGAACATTAATACGCTGGCAACGAGACTGAATAGTTGTTATAATATTATCCGGTGTATCGGACACAAGCAGAAATATAGTATTATCTGTCGGTTCTTCTATTATCTTCAGCAACTTGTTTGCACAAGACTCATGCATCTTTTCGGGAAGCCAGATAATCATTATTTTATATTTAGCCTCATATATACGAAGGCTCAACTTACGCAGGATCTCCTCGCTTTCCTTCGCATAAATAAGCCCTTGAGAATTCTCAGCATCTATATGATCTAACCACTGGGTAAGGTTAAAATAATAGTTGTGTTGCTTTACAAATTCTCTCCAATCGGCTATATAATCATCACAAACCTCTTTTTTCTTCGCTGCTTTCTTTACGATAGGGAAAACAAAGTGAAGATCGGGATGAGTCAAATGAGCATATTTAACACAAGATGCACATTTTCCGCACGAATCGTTATTCGTCGGATTTTCACAGTTCAGATATTGGGCGTAAGCCAACGCTAAAGGGAATTTACCGACTCCCTCAGGTCCGCAAAAAAGCTGAGCATGGGGAATAAACCCCTTCCTTGCCGATGTGACAAGCCTCTCTTTTACTTCACTCTGCCCTACAATATCTTTAAAAAACATTCTTTTTCAGTTATCTGTCACACATCAAAAGTAACAAACCTTTAGAAACATAAAAAATTAATATTCAAATATTTATTTTCAAAAGGTGACAAAAGTGACAGAATAAACGTCTATTTTGTTGTTACTTTATTGTTACCTTTTTTATAAGAACTCTCTTATATAAAGATAAATTCTAATAAATCTCTTTAGCAATACGTCTTACACTCTCCGTTGCAAGCAAAGAATAAAAGTGTATACTAGGAACTCCATATTCAATAAGCTCCTTAGACTGCTTAATACCCCACTCTATTCCAACTTCTTTTGCGTCGTCATCGGTCTTACATTTTCTTAGTTCAACGGCTAACTCCTCGGGTATGCTCGAACGGAATATTCTTGGCAATACTTCCAGCTGGCTCATCAAAACAATAGGCTTCACACCCGGTATGATAGGCTGCGTAATTCCTGCTTCTCTACACTTTTCTACAAATGAGAAATATTTCTGATTATCAAAAAACATTTGAGTGACAAAATATTCTGCACCATTGTCTGCTTTTTGCTTCATATAGAAAATATCGGATTCTGCGCTGACCGCATCTTCATGAACCTCAGGATAACATGCCATCCCGTAAGAAAAAGGAGTTGCATTTTTTTCGAATAAACTTCCATCTGCTGCAATACCTTCATTGAAGTTATTCACCTGTAGTTGAAGATCTGTAGCATATTCGTTCCGGTTAGGATATATCTGTTCAGGTGCAAGTCGTTTTGTATCGCCTCTAAGCAGTAGAAGGTTTTGCACATGCAAGAAGTTGAGATCGATAAGCGCATATTCAGTTTCCTCCTGAGAGAACCCTTTGCATATCATGTGCGGAACAGCTGTCACATTGTATTTGTGCTGAATAGAAGCCGCAATAGCCACAGAACCGGGACGCTTGCGTATATTCACCCTTTTTACTGTACCATCGGGCATTTGCTGATCGAGGTACTCGCTATGGTGAGTTGTTATATTTATATACTGAGGATCAAACTCAATTAGCTTATCTATTATATTATATACTTTCTCTACATTGTTCCCCTTCAACGGAGGAAGAATTTCGAAAGAGAAAGCCGTTTTATCACTTTTATTGATTAATTCTGTAATAGTCATATTTTTTACTTGAAAAAGATTCTGATTATATCATTCCCATTTGCCACCACGAGCAAGAGCAATAAGAAAATCATACCTGCCATCTGAGCTCTTTCCATAAATTTCTCGTTCGGTTGTCGTCTTGTAATGACCTCATACAACAAGAACATGATATGGCCGCCATCCAGAGCGGGAATAGGCAATATATTCATAAATGCAAGAACGATAGATAGAAACGCAGTCATCGACCAGAAAGCATGCCAGTCCCAAGCAGGTGGGAAAAGGTTACCAATTCCGGCAAAGCCACTCAGATTTTGTACCCCTTTAGAAGAAAACACAAAACGCATCTGAGCAACGTAGCCTTTCAGCGTTTCCACACCAAGAACCGCACCTGATGGTATCGCTTTCAAGAAACTAAACTTATCTGTCTTAACTTCGTATATAGGACTTACACCACCTATCCCTATTTTATTTTCATCGTTTACTAAGACTTTCACTGTTGCGGTTAGTGAGTCTCGCATATAAGTGATTGCTATATGTTTTCCTTTATTTTCTTTTTTAGAGATTTCTCCCGAAAGCTGCATCCAAGATGTCACATTATTTCCGTTTACAGAAAGAATACTATCTCCTTTTTGTAAACCGGCCGCTTTAGCAGCATCGGATACTGTATCCAGACGTGTTGATGTCCAATAGTAATATGGCGGTTGCAGGTCTTCAGCACCAATAACATTTTCCGCAAATTTTTCGGGCATAGTCAAAGTCACCTGTTTGCCTTCGCGTTCTACAACAACCTGTTTCGCATCAAGGAACTGCATAAAGGTATTCATGTTCAACACGCCACTGCGGTTGTTCATATCCTTGCCATCTATGCTAAGAATGATATCACGTTCTTGGTATCCGCCCAATTCTTTTGCCGTCTGAGAAAATGTCATACCATTTTTCACCGACTTTACAGGGATGTAAGAGTCTCCCCACGAAAATAGGATTATTCCATATATGATTATTGCTAATATAAAGTTAAACAGCACTCCGCCAACCATCACCAATAGTCTCTGCCATGCCGGTTTGGAACGAAATTCCCAAGGCTGTGCAGGTTGCGCCATCTGTTCCTTGTCCATAGACTCATCTATCATTCCCGATATCTTCACATAGCCACCTAGTGGCAACCAACCGATACCATACTCTGTATCGCTGTTTTTGGGTTTAAATTTAAACAGCGAGAACCATGGATTGAAGAAAAGATAGAACTTTTCGACTCTTATTTTGAAAAGGCGGGCAAAAAGAAAGTGCCCGAACTCGTGTATAACAACAAGTATAGATAAACTTAATATTAGTTGTAACGCCTTAATTAAAATAGTTTCCATTAAAAATTATTATAGTGTTATTTGATAAACTCTTTTGCTATATAGCGAGCCTCTGTGTCTGTCTGCACATAGTCGTCATAGGTTGGTGTATGTACAAAAGATACCTTCTGCATTGTTTTTTCTATCACGTCACTCATTTCCAAAAAGCCGACTTTGTCGTGTAAAAATGCCTCAACAGCAATCTCATTCGCAGCATTCATTATACATGCCATATTTCCTTTGAGCCTTGCCGCCTCAAAAGCAAAAGCCAGATTACGGAATCTGTCTGTGTCGGGTTTTTCGAAAGTCATTGTTTGCAGCTTAAAGAAATCAAGCCTTTCAAAATTCGACTTTAACCGTTTGGGATAAGCAAGTGCATATTGTATCGGCAGATGCATATCCGGCAAGCCCAGCTGAGCGATAATAGACGCATCTTCGAACTGCACCATAGAATGGATGATTGATTGGGGATGTACCACCACTTCAATCTGGTCGGGTTCGACACCGAATAGCCATTTGGCTTCTATCATCTCCAAGCCTTTGTTCATCAATGAGGCTGAATCGATAGTTACCTTTGCACCCATATCCCAGTTGGGATGCTTTAGGGCTTCTTTTTTAGTAACGCTTTGCAGCTGCTCTTTCGAATGTTTACGAAATGGCCCACCCGAAGCAGTTAATAATATTTTTTCTATTTGAGAATTCTCCCCATTCAGGCACTGAAATATCGCAGAATGCTCCGAATCGACAGGGAGAATAGGTACTTTATTTTCTATAGCTAAGTTTGTAATTAGCTCTCCTGCAACAACGAGAGTCTCTTTGTTGGCAAGCGCAATCGCCTTTTTTGCTTTGATTGCATTTATCGTAGGTTTCAAGCCCGAATAGCCTACCATAGCCGTCAAAACCATATTGATAGGTTCGCTCTCCACCACTTGTGCGATAGCATCACATCCACACCAAACCTTTAGAGGAAGATCAGATAAAGCATCTTTTACGTACGCATATTTTTCCTCGTTGGCAATCACTACTACCTCGGGCATAAACTCGCGAGCCTGCGTGATTAGTAAATCTGCATTATTATTGGCTGTAAGTGCATATATCTCAAACTCGTCTTTGTGTTCCCTGATCACATCAAGAGCCTGTGTTCCTATAGAGCCGGTAGAGCCAAGTATTGCAATATTTCGTTTCATGTATATTCTATTTCTTTCTGGGCTTTTATTAAAAAGCTATATAATCTTCAGGGTTTACAGGGTTTCCTTTATACCAAAGCTCAAAACCGAGAACTAAATCAGCATTGTCTTTAGCCTTGCCATCACCGATAACGGCAATCGCTTCTCCGGTACGAACTTTATCCCCTACTTTTTTTAGAAGTAACGTATTGTTCTTATAAATTGAGACGAACCCATTTTTATGTTGAATTTGCATAGTATATCCTGTTGTAAAATCATAACCTGAGAAAACAACTGTACCTTCAAGTACTGCCAAAACAGTTTCCTGAGATGCTACTTTCAGATTAATACCATATCGGTCGTTTGACGGATTGAATTTACTAATTACCAATCCTTTCAATGGCTTAAAGAAAACGACACCTTCCATCGGCCCCGAAGCAGTAGGAGAGATAACGGATAAATTATACCGCTCTTTATCTTCATAGCGATCTACAAAAACTTTCTCTTTCTCTGTCCTTTTCAACAAAGGATCATTTTCCGAAACGGATATCGTATCGGTTATTTTCACAGAATCAACATCCAGAACGCCGGTAAAAACATTCTTCAGGTTATTGATATATGCCTCCTGATAGTTGAGTTGTTGCTGGAGCGAATCAACCCTGATAGCAGCTCTCAAAGCCTTTTCTCTGACTTCAGCATCGAGATATCCGGGCAGATAATATCGTATAGGTGTAGCGATAATAAGGAACGAGGTAATAGTAACCAGAGATATTGCAAATAACAAAAACAACACACCTCCTGAAAACATGGATGCCTTTATGCTCCATACTTCCTCAAGTGTATTTTCGTTCATTACAGAAAGACGGTACTTGAAATGTAACCGCTTCCATATATCATGTTTGTTCTTTTTCTTCTTAACCATTCATTTTTTTGATCACGCTACTACTGATGGTGCGCCTATACACTTTGTACACAAGACACACTATAGACCAAGCTACAAATTTAAGAAAAAAAGCGATATACCTTTACCTGAAGCCACACAAGATTAGGTCAAATAGTCCTTTTTTTAAATATTTAATTCAAAATGATTACAATCTTATTTTTTTTAGCTATTTTTGCAGCCTGCATTTTAGTGAAATAACGTGATTTTATTACATGCAGCTATAATAATTACATTTGTTATAAGTTTAATATGAGTCTATTAACTGATAAGTTGTATCGGTATGACGCAGCACGAAATACACGAGCTGCAGGTATTTACCCTTATTTTAGAGAAATCCAAAGCGACCAGGATACAGAAGTTGTTATCAACGGAAAAAAAGTATTGATGTTCGGGTCAAATGCCTATCTGGGGCTTACTAATCATCCAAAAGTAAAAGAAGCAGCAATCAATGCTACTAAAAAATACGGAACGGGCATGGCCGGTTCCCGTTTTTTGAATGGGACATTAGATATCCACGTAGAACTAGAAAAAAAGCTGGCTAAATTTGTTGGAAAAGAAGATGCTATCGTTTACTCCACAGGATTTAACGTAAACCAAGGTGTTATTTCATGTATCACCGGACGTGAAGATTATATCTTATGGGATGAATTGGATCACGCTTCTATCATAGAAGGTGCACGAGTATCTTATTCTACCAAACTTAAGTTCCGTCACAACGATATGGATTCTTTGGAAAAGCAACTTCAAAGATGTGAACCGGATAAGGTTAAACTAATCGTTATTGATGGTGTGTTCAGTATGGAAGGGGATGTGGCACATCTTCCTGAAATAATTGAATTAGCAAAAAAATACAATGCAAGTGTAATGGTTGACGAAGCTCACAGTCTAGGTGTGTTAGGAAGCAATTATAGTGGAAAAGGGCTTGTCGATCAATGTGGACTTGTCGATGATGTCGAACTCATTATGGGAACTTTCAGTAAATCGCTAGCTTCGATTGGCGGCTTCATTGCAGGTAACGAAATAATACTTGATTATCTACGTCACAATTCCCGTCCATACATCTTTACCGCGAGTGCTACTCCTGCTGCAACAGCTGCAGCCAGCGCAGCATTGGATATCATAATATCTGAACCGGAAAGAATAAAAGCATTGTGGGATATTACGCATTATGCATTAGATGGCTTCCGTGAGCGCGGATTTGAAATAGGGCACACATCTACACCTATTATTCCTCTATTTATCAGAGATAATGAGAAAACATTCCTGATTACAAAACTTCTTTTCGAAGAAGGCATATTTGTAAATCCTGTAGTATCTCCGGCTGTTGCGCCAAGCGATACTTTGATTCGTTTCTCTCTTATGGCTACACACACAAAAGAACAGGTAGACATTGCTTTTGAGAAAATAGAATCAATATTCAAAAAAATGGGAGTATTATTACATGCAAAAGCCTAAAAAAGGGTAGAGCAAAAGAATATACTTCAAATATAAAATAAGAAAACCCTCTGTCCGTTAAAAGATAGAGGGTTTTTCCTTTCTTCGAATATACTTATGAGAAAGTCTATCTTTTTAATAACCTTATTGGTTTTTACGGCCTCAATATTTGCACAAACCTATACAGTTTCGGGAGGGTTGGGAACACCTTACGCTTATAAAAAAGAATCAGGTCAAAGCCTTACCGGCACAGGAATAGAAGAAGTGTATCTATTCAACACTTTTGCAGGCGCTACAATAAAGTATAGTTCATCGTCTATTTCGGTCAGATTTTACAAATACAAACAATCTTTTGGAGATAAAACACAAATTCCGGACTCCGATATCTCAACAACATCGATCAACGGAAATTCTACATATACTGTATCAAATCTGGAAGATGGATACGGCTATTTTGCAGAAGACAATAATATTGCCAAAAGCACTGTTTGGATTATTGATTATAACCAACATAAATCAATACTAAGCTCCATCGAAGCCAGAGAAAATGATGATAAATGTCAATTTCTTAAATTACTAATTGGAAAAACAGAAGATAAACTATTCTTCTATACAACAAATGGAAGCAGAAGAGAAATCCCCCGAAGATATACTGTCAGCTACGACATTCAAGAATGGGACGAAAACAACAAGGCTTTTGTAAAAAACATAAGAACCTTAAATATAGATACTGAAGAAATGATAGATGCTCCTTTAATGAACACCATCTTCAACCTCAAAGGGGATCAATTTGCAGACTACTTCAAGATGCCACATGAGAAGAGTTCGCAAGAATACAATGCTATTGCTGTAGAAGGACATATTGTAGCAGAGCAAGAAGGAAAAAATAATGGGGAAATAGGAAGTTCCGCACCTGTCACAGTCAACTTATATGGACGGGGAAGTGATGCAGCTTATTTCTATACATGGAGTATATATAACAAGGAAGATACCGCAAACTATATTGTACGCTATACAGGTAGTGATGTAAAAAAGTACACCTTCGAAAAAGATGGTAATTATATCATAAAACTCGAAGTGGCTAATAATGCCGATCAGTCCGCAACTTGTGCTAATATAAGCACTTTAGAACTTAACATAGAAGAATCTGACATTCAAGCCCCTAACTTTTTTTCTCCGGGAGGGACTACAAATGCCGAATTTAAGGTTTACTACAAATCCATCGTGAAGTTTAAGTGTACCATTTTCAACCGTTGGGGAGTAAAAATATATCAATGGAACGACCCATCGAAAGGTTGGGATGGAAGACACAACGGAAAGTATGTATCCACCGGTGTTTACTATTACGTGATAGAGTATACCAACTCGAAAGGAAGACGCAAAAGTATGGGTGGAGACATAAATGTTTTACGCAGAAACTAGAATAGATAGCTCTCCATCCAAAGCCCATAGATACCAAGAATCTTTTTAGAATATACATACTACTTACTATCAGCTTTCACAAGAAATATCTCATCCTTTTGTCGAGAGTTCGGCCCTTTCTATCGATTATTATTTTCCGCTATATAATTTGTATATAATTTTGTTTCGAAAGATAAATCAAAAGAATCTCTATATATAAAAGTCAGAAAACCTGAAAATAAGAATAATACTAACAAAAGATAGGAATAAGTTAATAAGTTAAGTTCAGTAAGATTGAGGAATCAATCTAAAGATAAAAGTGGTCAGGGATGCCCGCTTTTATTTTTTATACTCTTATTAACTCTGTGTTTATCCCCATTTATTTTATCAAAAAACTAAAAATCTATACCTTTATCACAAATTCTTCTACTTAATATAATTCATGTCATGAAAAAAGGTATTCTTTTGATCTTTTGGTTATGTGCAATATCAACCTTTGCACAAAATTCTGTTAGTAACGAGTATAAAACGGATAAAGATATATCCTATATCAGTCCGAACGAAAAAGATAATTATCGAAAGGAGCGTTGTAAGCTTGACGTATATTATCCCGTAAATAAGAAAGATTTCCCTGTTGTTGTATGGTTTCACGGCGGAGGACTCGAAGGTGGAGAAAAAGGAATACCTAACGAACTAAAGAATAAAGGTATTGCTGTAGTAGCTGTTAACTACCGTCTGAGCCCGAAAGCAACAAATCCGGCTTATATCGAAGATGCTGCGGCATCCATTGCCTGGGTATTCAATAATATAGCATCTTACGGAGGCAGCACCAAAGATATTTATGTATCGGGACATTCGGCAGGAGGATATCTGACCCTGATGGTCGGTTTAGATAAAAGTTACCTTGAAAAATATGGAGTAGATGCCGATAAGATTAAAGGACTTATACCTATCAGCGGACAAACAAATACACATTTCACCATCCGAAAGGAAAGAGGCATACCATATAATATCCCAATTATTGACGAATACGCTCCTCTAAATAAGGCAAGAACCGGTATCCCTCCCACTTTACTAATTACAGGTGATCGTAAACTCGAGTTAACAGCCAGATACGAAGAAAACGCGCATTTAGAAGCTATTCTAAAATCGCTGAATAACAAAGATGTTGTATTATATGAGCTACAAGGATTCGATCATGGCAACGTATATGCTCCGGGATGTTATTTGATGCTGGACTGGATAAAGAAACACAGTAAATTATAATATAGTAAGTAAGCGATTAAAAGTGTTTTTCGTTATTTCCTTGTCAGTTTTAGAATGACAAAGAGAATAATTGATAACGAAAAACACTTTTAA
>NZ_DLIY01000002.1:0-62402 GCF_002483985.1 Dysgonomonas sp. UBA7630 | reverse complement strand
TCCAAAGAATAAGTCCTGTGGTATTGTTCCACATCTTGCTGTTCCAAGCTTCGAGCATATTGCGCCACGCATCGTAGGTTACAAATTGCGATTTGCGTGAAAAATCTTCCATGCTTTCTGCTTTTCCATAGCGGTCGACTGCATTGATAAAGTCTCCAAAATTCTGAGTTGTATGATGCAGATCATGATAAGCCCATACATCATTGATAGGCCACTGGTCTTCCGGTGCAATAAATTTACGGATTGTATTTGCCGTAGGGATTGCATAGCTTCCCATTTCGGTATTAAATCCTTTCGCATTCTCGGTGTAATATTTAGATGGGTCTTTGAAGTATCCCCAAGGGCCGCTTGTTCCCATATTCAAGAAACGGGATTGTCCGTGATAATGGCGGGTAGGATCTTCTTTTGCCATCATTATAGAGATGCTCTCTTCTAATTGCTTAGGAGCAAAGCCTTCGTTGCGAGGACACCACACTGCTATAGATGGGTGGTTGCGGAAGCGGCGAACTGCATCTGTCGCATTTTTTACAAAGAGGGGGAAGTCGCTAGGTTCTACCGTGTCGTCTGTTGTAATCCAGAAGTCATTCCATACAAGCATGCCGTATTCGTCGCACAATGCGTAGAAATCCTCTTCGGTTGTTTCTCCTGTCCAGTTGCGAATAATGTTGAAGTTTGCATCTTTGTGCAGTCTGATATATGGTTCAAGACGTTCTCTTGATACACGTTTCATGCCATCGTCCATACCCCAGTTGCCACCACGGCAGAAAATTCTTACTCCGTTTACTCTTATCGTAAAGAATGGCCCTACAGGATCATCGCTCGATAGCGGTTGCAACCCGGAGGTGTCTGCATCCTTAGCAATAGTAGGTAGGTTGTTGTCTTTGGTGAATGGAGTGCGATTGATGTAATCGAATACCGGCTTTCCTTTATTTACTGTTTCATTCGGAGTATAAAGAACACGCTTGTTTTGGCTGTTGTCGTTTACCATCAGTTCGTACGACATTTCTCTTATCCCAAATTTCAGGGATTTTGTGTCTGACACTTTATTGTTTGCCTGTACGGTTAATTCCAGATTATATAACTCGGGTCTTCCGTAACCGTTTGGCCACCACAAACGTGGATTTTTTATATTCAGTTCTTTAAACTGCTCTGGGGTAAATGTTATCTCTTTTTCTTCGTTCGCAGCCAACGTAAAAGGTAGCGATATGTTTATATTTTCAATTTTTGCAATTAGTGTACCATTTACAGTTTTAGAGGTAATATTTTTTACAATATTCTTTATTGATATTTTAGCCTGTGTAGTATCGGGAAGTAAAATATCTGTGGTTACAAGAGGATCACCGATAATGATATCGCCCCCGGCTTTTAGTCTTACATCTTGCCATATCCCTGTGTTGCGGTCACGTATTCCGGGAATCCAGTCCCATCCTATCGAAGAGATAAATGTTGGTCCGTCTGTGCTGAGTACTCCTCCGTTTAGTCCCTGTCCGGCAATCATAGATTGTTCGTGAGGGATACCCGGATTGTGTGGAGGAAAAACATGAACAGCAAGGATGTTTTCTCCATTTTTATTTACAAGGTCAGTTATATTAAACTCACTCCGGATAAAAGCACCTTTCATATCTCCCAGGCTTTTTCCGTTGAGGTATATATCCGCTTTGTAGTTGATACCATTGAAAAGTAAACGTAGTTGGTTGCCGTCAATATCTTTTGGCACTGTAAACTTACATCTGTACCACCAGTCGGTGCGACTTAGCGATTCCGGTATATTCATATTATTCAGCCCGAAGTAAGGGTCTGGATACACTCCTTGATTGACTAGAGTGGTAAGCACTGTACCCGGAACAGTTGCATTATACCATGCAGAAGTGCTGTATTGAGGGTCGAAAATAGATTTGTTCGACGCCATTGCTGTTTTTCCGTCTGTCATTTCCCATCCGTCCGAGATAATCCATTCTCCGCTTTGTACAGGGACAAGGGTTGTTGGTATATTCCTTTTTGCGACTCTTTCCGATGTTTGAAAGGGAGCTTTTCCTTTAGGTAATTCAGATTGGGGTTGTGGTTGCTTCAAGCCTGTCCAGAGTTGCCCCGGAATAAAATCTTGAGCGTTGATTTGTACCAATGACATTAGCATTAATATCATCAAACTTACATAGAATTTCGAATGTCTTTTATTGAACATAAGTAAGGTATTAATAGGTTATAAATTATATTTCATCATTATTTTAGAGGATAAGATCCCTCAATAAAGCAATGCAATATCTCTAGTGTGTCGGAATAATGCTATTCTAAATAATAACAATTAGAAGTGCTCTTGCCCTAGTGTACAAAGGTAATATTTTTTGGTGATGTGTAGATCAGTCATTTATATAATAATAGTAAAATGGATGAAGAGTGAAACAAAAAAGGGAGTAATTCATATTACTCCCTTGTCGAAATTATGCAATTAAGCGATTTTTATTTCTTTTCGTTTCCGTACCGTTTTTTTGTTTTTTCTTTTCACAAAAAAGATGTAGTAACCTGTGAGTGGAAGGCTTGCCCCGATAAGGGCGAATATGCAGGTGAATATTTTTGACCATATTCCCCAATAGTTTCCTACATGGAGTGAATACACCCAAGCCCATATTTTGGTGGTGCCTTCCTGATCCTTAAATAAGGTTGTAGCGGTGATCTCTCCTGTTTTCTTATCAAACTTGTATTGGTCTGTAGCTCGTGATGTAACAGATGATTTCAGGTGAACGGCGGCAGAGCCGTCTTGCACCCGTATATACTCATAATCAGGATTTGATGTCTGTAAAGAATTGAATACCGTTTGCCAATTAGCTACATTCAATTCTTTCTTTTCTTCTTGTTGTCCGCCACGACCACCGCCACGTGCACCTCTTCCGCCTCCATGTCCTCCGGATTCGGCAACTTCCACGCCAAAGAGCCTGAACAATCCATTCCGATACCATTCGAACGACCAAACCATACCTGTGAGTGCACAGATGAGTAACACCAAACAAGCATATACTCCGAGTACATTGTGCATATCGTAGAAGAGGCGTTTACGCCCTTTTCTTAATTGAATTTTGAAGCGGCTTCTATTCCATCTTTTTGGCATCCAGATAATAACTCCCGAGATGAGAATGAATACGAAAATGAGCGTAGAGATTCCTACCGTATATTTACCCCATGTGCGGCTGCCATCCATTAACCAGCGGTGTAGTACCATGATGGTATAGAAAGAGCTTTCCTGAAATTTATACATTCCTGTCATTTCTCCTGTATACTGATTTACAAATGCGGTAATTCTGAATCCTTCGGCTAAGGTCATACGGTAAGTGCGCTTGGGGTCGTCCGATATCTGTACACTTGCTACAGAATTACTATCTAATTGAGCGTTTACTTTTGGGATGAGCTCTTCCAACGGCATAGGCTTTTCCTTTACCTCATCTACAAAGTAGTGAGAGGGATTGGATAGCTCTAATATTTCGTCCTGAAAAACAAGAATAGCTCCTGTTAGGCAAACGATTGTTATTATGATTCCTACAGGAAGAGAAAGCCATTTATGGAGTTTTTTTAAGAATGGTCTCATATACTATTATTAAGCGTTTATAAAGAAAAATTCCGGTGAGTTAGCACTGCTAAGACACCGGAATCAAACTATCATCAAAGTTAAGTAATTCTTTAAACTATCATCATTACAAAGGTCGGTGTTTTAATACTATCTTACAATCACAATAAATGATGATATTTGTGTCGTTCAATCACAACAAATAGTGATTAAAAGCGATAAGATACTACTCCGGCAAAGTTGCGAGGGTCGATCTGGTTGATGTAGCCTCCACGAAAATATGAATTGTATCCAAGCTCGTCAAATATATTATTGAAGAACACACGTGCCGTCACTTTCTTGTATGTATATGCTACCTGTGCATTTACTGTTGTATAGGCAGGCATATCAAATGGTTTTACACCAATCGGAGAGCCATGTCCATCAGGAGCAAGACTGTACTCATTAACAGGGCGTTTTCCTACATAGTATGTACCTACTCCGATGGATAAACCTTTAACTGCTCCTCTGTCAACTGTATAGTATATCCATCCGTTAGCTGTATGCTTTGGTGCATTCATCGGAGCTGAGCCGTTTACATACGAAGGGCTGTTTGCATATCTGGCATTCAGGTAAGCATATCCTAGCATTACTTGCAGGTTGTTTAATATTCGTCCGTTTAGTTCCACTTCTATACCTTCTCTTTTCAATGTTCCTGCTTTATAGTAATAGTTGGTTGGGGTATTCGTACCTTCTATATATGCAGCATTGGTCAGGTTTTCTGTTTTGATGTTGAAATATGTAAAATTGAAGCGCAATCTGTTGTCTAACCAGTCCGATTTGAATCCTACTTCCCATTGTTTTGTTGTCGATGGACCCGCCTGCGTTACGCTGTCGGTTAGGATTTGCGCTGCAGATCTCAGGCTGGTACTGGTGGTATAAGATCCAAATATGTTTACATTCTTGATAGGGGTAACCATCAAACCTAACATCGGATTCCATGCGTCGCCAGTTGTTGTTCCTGCAGTAGCGTTGATCGTAGAGATAGAGCTGTAACGAAGACCAAGTATAACTTTAAGGTATTCATTTATTGTCATCACCTCCTGTGCCATGATTCCGTACGTTGTATATTTAGCCTGTACGGGATCTCCGGCACCTTTCAATGCCAGTTTTGAGGGAACACTATTTGGTATTTTATTAGCCAATACATCAATTGTATCTACGAGCATTGAGCCCAGGTTTGTTGTAGTGGCATCCGCAATTCTGTAGTCGAAGCCGACCTGGAATGTATGTTTTATAGAACCTGTGTATACATCCTTTCCAACAAAATCTAATTGGAAGGTTGAATTTTTATCGTCACGCAAATTACGTGAAATAGTCCGTTGTTTGATGTTGTAATCTGTAGGGCGACTTTTAACGGCACTTAATCCGGTGGAGGTGTTATCCACATTATAAGATGAATTGAAATAAGCAGCCCTTAAACTGATTTTATCAGCTAGTTGACGAGTGATACGTGCAGCATAACTTAAAGTTTTGCTGTTGGTATTATCTTCACTAAATCCTAAAAACTTACTGTAAGGCATATCATACAGAGCTTCTTTGTCCGCTCCTGCAAGATTTACTGTACTTGTTACCGGAGTTCTGTTTTCATTCATATAATCCAGTTCCAATGTTACAGTTGTTTTGTCATCCGGTCGCCATTCTAACGATGGATTGATATATACCTTGTTTGAAGATACTATTGCTCTGTAATTATCATCACGCTCATAAGCTCCGTTCAGACGGAAAGCGATTGTGTTTTTACTATCTAGAACAGTTTGTACATCGAATGTAGGACGAACCTGTCCCCAGCTGCCTACACGTACTCCAACTTCACCTCCATTTACAAATTTAGGTGTTTTAGTAACTACGTTTATAACACCTCCGGCATTACCTAAGTCAGTTATAACTCCTTGGGTGATAGCTGCAGACCCTTTTATCACTTGTATGCTTTCCACACCCATCATGTCAGTCTGTATCGAAGCGGTTTGGAACTGAGAGTCTGTTCTTACACCGTTCTTCAGAACCGGAATTCCGCGAAACCCGCGAAGTGACATACTTTCTTTTACGCCACCGTAAGAACCAAACAGTGTTACACCCGGCACATTTCTTACCGCATCTGTAATGGTAAGGGCTCCTTGTTCAGCAATTACCTTATCGGAAATTACAGATATACTTTGTATCTGTTCGCTAGGGCGCAATGGCATACGTGTGATAGCATCCAGCTTTTCAGGTTGCTTGTATCGTTCGCCGAATACTTCAATCTCGCTTAGGTTTGCATTCGAAATCATATCAAACTGGATATGAACTTCTTCATTATTTTTTAGGTCTACTTTCTTTTCATTGTTATTGTATCCTACAAAGCTTACTACCAGAGTAAGTTCCCTTTTAGGGAGGTTTGTAAATCTAAATTTTCCTGATTCGTCAGTAGATACGCCTTTTTGTAATTCTTTGATCGCTACAGTAGCAGATGCTATAGGATCTCCATTTTCGTCGAGTACCCTTCCTTTTATAACTTGAGCACTAACAATTGTAATGCCTATGATTAGAAAAAGAAATAGAGTAATGATCTTCTTCATAGTTGATATATATATAGTTTATACGTTAATAGATAAAATTATTCGAGGGCAAAGGTCTTTATAATTGTACTCTCGCACAATCACAATATATAATGAAATTTTAACCTGTATATAACAATAAATAGGGATTGAAGGCTCTGGGGCTAGTTGGCAGTTCCAACACTATAGATACTTATTTTACTATTTGTGCATTTCAAGATCTCTTTAGCACATGACTCTAGGGTCGAGCCTGTTGTAATAATATCATCCACTAATAGGATGTGTTTGTTGGCGAAGGTTTCCGGGGTTACCACGTGGAAGATGTCTTCTACATTCTTCCAGCGGTCGAAGCGGGCATTTTTTGTTTGTGAAGGATTATTTACTTTTCGTAGCAGAGTATCACTATTAATAGGTATCCCGGTAATGAGTGAAATCCCTTCGCATATTTCAAGCGATTGATTGTAGCCTCTTTCTTTTTGGCGCTTCGGATGAAGAGGAACGGGGACGAGCATATCTATAGAAGAAATAAAATCGCTGTTTTTTATATTTTCTCCACATAGCTCACCGATAAATCTGCCGATGTGAGGGTTTCGATTGTATTTCAATTCGTGAATAATATGCTGTATGCTGCCTCCTTTTACAAAATAGGCAAAAGCGGCAATATATTGGAAGGGAAAGCGTCCGGCAAAAAACTGTTCCAGGCGATTGTTGGGTTGCAGGTGGAAATTCGTTTTGGGTATGAGCAGCAGGCAGTCGGTGCAAATGTGCTGCTCCCCTTCGCTCAATCGCTCTTTGCAGACAACACAGAGGCTGGGGAAAAAAAGATCGAGAAAATTATGAAAAATTGTCATCATAAGTACCGCCTAAGATTTCATCTACACATTTAATACACAGATCCATTGAAAAGCCTCGTCCCAGAGCAAAGCGTATTAGCTTGGTTCTCTTATCATAGTCATTTTTTGCATTTACTGATTTCTCTTTTATGGAGAGGATGTGCATTAGTTGTTTTTCGAACTCGTCTCCCGCAAGGTCTTCCAAAATCGGGTTGTAGATAGATTCTGGAATATTAAGTTTTCTGAGTTCGAAAACAATTTTGGTCTTACCCCATTTGTTGAACCGTAATTTATCGTTGATAAAGCTTCTTGCAAAACGTGTGTTGTCAAGGTATTTCTCTTTCCTTAGCCTGTCCATGATTCGTTCTATAGCATCGGAGGATAATTCCCATGCAAGTAATTTTTTGCGTACGGAAAATTCAGATCGTTCGGCTCTGGAACAATAGGCTGCGACACGGTTGAGTGCTTGTGGTTCGGATAACTTCAATTTCTCTTGTTTTTAGAATAACACTCAAAAGTAGGAAAAATATTATCCTGAACGTAGTAAAGTTTTTTGTTTTGATAGAATCTAGTACATTATCTGTCTAGCTCTGCTCTTACCATCCTGTCGTTTTTGTTTAAATCTTGAAATAGGCAAACGTTTATAAAACCTTTGCTTTTGACTAATTGTACTGTATCCTCTCCTTTTCTCTGATTTATTTCAAAGTACAATTTACCGTTTGGTTCGAGTAAATCTAAGGCGATATCTGCAATTCGGTCATAGAATAAAAGCCCATTACTATCGGGGACGAATAGTGCGGTGTGTGGTTCATAATCCAAAACATTCTGATCCATTCTGGATTTTTCTTTTTCCAAGATATAAGGAGGATTGCTGACTATGATATCAAATTTAGTGTCTGTAGGATAATCTTTTAAAACATCCACATTTCTGAAAGTTATATCCACAGCATTTGATTCTGCGTTGAAGGTCGCAATCTTTAATGCCTCTTCTGATATATCCCATGCTTCGATATCTGCCTTTTCTAAATGCTTTGCTAATGCTATTGCAATAGCTCCGCTACCTGTGCCGATGTCGAGTACTTTTAGTCCAGATTTTTTGTTTTCGTTCAAAATTAGTTCCACAAGCTCTTCCGTTTCGGGGCGGGGTATCAATACATCCTTCGTCACATGGAAAGGAAGTCCGAAAAATTCGGTTTCACCAATAATATACTGTATTGGTTCGAACGTTTTTAAGCGATCTAGTATAGAGTGCAGCAGGATTGTTTGTTCTTCCGTCAACTTTGTGTCTGATATCACAGCCTGAGGATACGAACGCTTGGTTGTATGTTCTATTATAATACGTATAAATCCCGAAATTTCACTTTCGGGATAATACGCTTTTAGATATTCTTTTATATAAGAAATTGTTTTTTGCATCAGGCTGTACTATTTTCTTTTCTTCCTTATTCCATTTCTTCATCGTACTTCTGAAAGAGGAAATCGTTGTAAGGGTAGCGTTCTATATGGATCGCTTTTATCCTCTCATACAACTTTTGTTTCAACTCCTCGATATTCAATTTCTCTGTAGCCGAAATAAAAATACAATCGTTGTGCATTTTGTTCATCCACGAGTTTTTGAGTTCCTCCAAAGAAATGTTTTCCTTTGTTTTAGGAGTCAAGTCATCTTCATCTTTGGGTTTATAAGAAAAAGAGTCCACTTTATTAAAAATCAATATAGTTGGTTTTTCCTCTTTGTCTATCTCTAGTAATGTTTTATTCACTACCTTTATTTGTTCTTCGAAGTTTGGATGAGAAATATCCACTACATGTAATAACAGATCAGCCTCTCTTACTTCGTCTAATGTAGATTTAAATGATTCGACCAGATGAGTAGGCAATTTGCGGATAAATCCTACAGTATCCGACAATAGAAATGGGAGGTTATCGATAATAACCTTTCTTACGGTCGTATCCAGTGTCGCAAAAAGCTTGTTCTCCGCAAAAACTTCCGATTTGCTTAGCAGCGTCATGAGGGTTGATTTTCCCACATTGGTATATCCTACTAAGGCAGCACGTACCATTTTACCTCTGTTTTTTCTCTGAGAAGCCATTTGTTTGTCAATACCTTTCAGCTCTTCTTTTAGGAATGCTATCTTGGTAAGAATGATACGGCGGTCGGTCTCCAACTGAGTTTCCCCCACACCACGCATCATTACACCTCCCCCTCGCTGACGGTCTAAGTGAGTCCATAAACGGGTCAAACGTGGAAGCAGATATTGATATTGTGCCAGTTCTACCTGTGTCTTCGCATAAGCAGTTTGGGCACGCATGGCAAATATATCGAGAATAAGGCTTGTGCGGTCAAGAATTTTCACTTGTAATTCCTTCTCTATATTCCTTATCTGCTTGGGAGAAAGTTCATCGTCGAAAATGACTAGACCGATCTCATTTTCCTCCATATATTGCTTTATTTCCTGTAATTTTCCTGTCCCTACGAAGGTAACGGGATTTGCCTTTTCAAGCTTTTGTGTGAATTTTTTTACAGGAACGATACTCGCCGTTTCGGCAAGGAATGCAAGTTCGTCGAGGTACTCTTTTACCTGTTCTTCTGTTTGGTATTGAGTGATAAGCCCTACTAGAACTGCTTGTTCGTTTTTTGATTCTGATATAATAAAGTCTTTCATATAATCTTTTAATCTCTAAAGATTTTAAATCCTATTTGTACTCTAACTCCAAAGTTCCACCTTTGAGAATGTCATTGTGGTTTATTCTGAAATCGGAGATAATTTTTCCGTTATACTTCACCTGTCTAATTATAGCATCGGGTGATTTACGGTTCTTAGTTGTAATGTTTAATTTTTTCCCGTTATCCAACTGTATGGTAATATTATCATAAAGCGGAGAAACGATCTCGTACCACGGTTCGCCTACTACCAGAGGATATAATCCTATCGTAGAGAATACATACCATGCGCTCATTGTACCATCGTCTTCGTCCATTTCAGGCATGTATCCTTTCGGTTCTGTCTTAAAAGGCTTGCCATAATAAGGTGTCGGATATTCGGCATTCCCTCCATACAGGTGGTTCAAATCTTCTTTTATGATGCGTCTTACATTCGCCTGAGCTTTATCGTATTGTTGCAAGCGATTGAAAATATACGGAGCATGTATTCCCGGTTCGTTTCCTTGATTAAACAGATTGTTGTCAAAGAAATAGGTGAGCTGCTTCGCTAAGATGTCTTGTCCTCCTGCACTGTCAGCCATTTCGTTCAGGTATTGAGGCAGAGCCCAGCGGTATTGCCAGCGTGTACCTTGATAAAGCCCGCTGCCTCGCATCTTTGTAAAAGAATCGTCAATGTTATTAAAATCTGTATTCCATGTTTTTATAAATGTGCTTTTTGCTTTGTCGCTATAGTAATTAGCGTCATCCGTTTTGTTTAGTATCTCAGCTATCTGAGCCATAGCCCACCAGTCGATACAGCTTTCCAGTGTCTGATCGGGACGATTGGTAGGGAGATTGTCCATTTCCTTTTTTATTCCATTGTAAGCTTTAGCTAAATTGATATTGGTGATCCCTTTCTTGTACGCATCCAGTAACACAACTTGTGAATGCTCGGTACGCACTGTCGGGGTTGATTCGAAGTCTGTAGCCCAATCTTTTTTGCCGTATATATACAGATTACACAAAGAGTTTGCAATATCTCTCATCGATTTCGAATCGAGTAGGGTGATCAACGGAAATTTGGTGCGATATGTATCCCACATAGACCAGCAACTGTAATATGTATAATCCTTTTTTTGCTGTACTTCTCCATTTGTAGCCAAATACTTTCCGTCGATCGACGTCGTATTTGCCGGACTAAGAAATACTCTGTACAGAGAGGTGTAGAATAGTTTCTTTTCGTCTTCGCCAGCTCCTTTTATTTCTATTCGCGATAAGATATTTTCCCAAACATTACTGGCTTGTGATTTTATTTGTTCAAAAGAAAGGCTTTTTATCCCTTCGTTTTCTAAACGAGCTGTTTCTGTGCTAATCGGAGAAAGTGCAACTCTTACTTCTATCGGTTGATTATCAGTTCCCTCAAACGCCAGCTCTACATCTTGCTCATGCTTTGCATTTACTGTAAAGGGTTTACTTATGCTTATGTTGAAGTATAGTTTGTAAGCTCCATGATCGCATGTGTTGCCAGCATGTATATATCCTTGTATTTCCTTGTCTGAAACAATTTTGTAATCACAGCCTAATACTCTGGTGAAAGATGATGCAAAATTTATTGACATCTTTTGCGCCTCTCCCTTTGGGTAGTGATAACGTTCTATGGCTACATTGTGAGTTGCTGTCAATTCCGCTTTTATTCCATTGGTAAGAGTGGTGGTATAGTAACCCGGAGTAGCAGATTCCAGCTCTTTATTCATACTGATGCTAACGTCTTTCGCTACGGGTTTGATGCTTAAATTGCCTCCTGCGCCACTACACCCGATACCAGATATACGATTGACCGAGAACCCGGAAATCTTACTTACATCATAATCGTATCCGACATGAGTTCTGGGATCAGAATCGGGACAAACCCTCGCCATACCGTATGGAACACATGCGGCAGGATCTACTTGTCCGTTATCTCCGGCTGTACCCATAAAGAGATAAACATATTCGTTCTTTGACTTTCCTTGTTGAGCAAAGAGATTATTTGTATTTATTAGTGTCGAGCAGAATAGAATAATCAGAATGAGCGATGGTTTATAGAATCTCATAATTAAAGTTTTTCGCACAGAATTTGGTATAATGGGCTAAAGGTAAGAATAATCTGTAAGAGGTAGCAGTGCATAGATATTAAAAAAGAGCCTGCATTGTAGGCAGACTCTTCTGTATCTTTTTCGTACTTTGTTGTAGGATAAAGAATTAAGCTTTGTTAGACACAACTCTTTTTTCTTTGATTCTAGCTTTCTTACCTGTAAGACTACGAAGGTAATACAATTTAGCACGACGAACTTTACCCACTTTGTTTACAGTGATACTGTCAATAAATGGTGATTCGATAGGGAAAATTCTTTCTACACCGATGTTGTCAGACATTTTACGAACAGTGAAACGTTTTTTTGTTCCGTGTCCTGCAATTTTAATAACCACACCGCGGTACTGCTGAACACGTTCCTTGTTACCTTCTTTGATACGGTAAGCAATTGTCACTGTGTCACCACTTTTGAATTTAGGAAACTCTTTTCCTGTAGCAAATGCTTCTTCTGCAACTTTAATTAAGTCCATGATTATATATGGTTTTGTTGTTAATATACGCAATATACACGAGCACCTCCCGTCAGAGATTACGCAAAGCGGATGCAAAGATAACGATATTTCCGAAAATTGCAATACCTTAACCTCTATTTTTGAAACTATTAGGATGGGCGTCAGAAGGTGTATTCCATTCCTATTCCGTAGCAGTTATCTCCTATATTTGGAGCTATTGCCAGAGTATGTTTTGAATTTAAGTGATTCGGGTATAAAATTTTATTGATTGTTGGCAATAAAAGATAACTGGCTTCGACACTGAATATGCCTATACCGGCTCCCATTAAAACATCACTTACCCAATGCCTTTTGTTAAGTACACGCAATGCGCCTGTTGCAGAAGAGGCTATATATCCGCTAAAAGCTATGTAGGGTGATTTGCCTATATATTCACGGAACAGTATGTGTGCACCGACAAAACTTGTAGCTGTATGACCCGACGGAAATGAATTACGTGTCGATCCGTCCGGTCTAAGTACTCCGGTGCTGTTTTTTAGAATGTTCACAGTTCCCGCCATCAGAAGGTGAGACATAGCCATTATGATCGTTACATCTTTCAGATCGTGATTTCCTTTAATTCCCGCAAGATTTAGTGCATATACAGAAACGGCAGGGGCAAACTGTAGATAATCATCATATATCATCTTATTCTTAAAGTGCTCGCCTACCTCATTGTTTGTGCTTTTGTCCAGATCTTTAAGCATATGATTCTCGTGTGCCATGATGCCATAAGCAATAAATAGAGTAGGGGCTATTAATCTGGGATACGTTGAGTTAAAGCTTATTTGTTCAATATTTAATTCTGGAATTTTGTTTTCCCATTTGTCGGAGTCGATATTTAAAGGAACCTGAGGTGATGCAGATAAATCTATTTTAGGAAATAATGTCTTGTCGGGCAAAGAGCTGCTTTGTAATAATTTCGGTTTGGATGTAATTAACGGCTTATATTCTTGGGCATACAAGTATATAATACCTGTCTGCGTGAATAGTATAATGATAAAAAGACTTACTTTTCTAAGCGCATTCATATATGTCAAATTTGATAGTTTATTGATGATAAATATATAACGAAGAAGTTTTTATTTCGTTATTTGGTGGATATATTTTAAGGTTAAATAATCATAACACAAGGTATTATATCTTTGTTAATCTATGTTTAATTAAAGTTTTTTATTGGTTTTATAAGGCTTATTCGTTATACTTTTGTATGTATACAGGAGAAAAAGCCTTTTAATTTATTATCAAGTATAAAATGAAAATAAAATATATAGCAGCTGCAACTGCATTTTTTGCAACGATATGCCTCAATGTTGCTGCTTTAGGAAGTAAAACAACGACTCTCTACGATACGGTCGATAAAGAAAAAATGGGACATTGGGTCGACTCGGTTTATAATCAAATGTCGCTGGATGAGCGTATCGGGCAGCTTTTTATGCCTATTGTCAGCGGAGATAATACAGAATCGAATAAAACCACAATAAAAAACCTGATAACGAACCAGTATGTCGGCGGAATTTTGTTCTCTAAAGGCTCTCCCCAAAATCAAGCGGAACTCACCAATTATGCGCAACAAACAGCTAAAACTCCTTTGATGATCTCGCTCGATGGGGAATGGGGCTTGTCGATGAGGTTAGATAATACAACGCAGTTTCCTCGCAATATGATGCTAGGTGCAATTCAAAATGATTCCCTGTTATATTATTATGGTCTCGAAGTCGCTCGTCAGTGTAAGTTGATAGGCGTGCAAGTAAATTTTGCTCCTGCGCTCGATGTTAATAGCAATCCCAATAATCCTGTGATCGGGAACCGTTCGTTCGGTGAAGACCCCGATCGTGTGGCCCAACTTGGTGTTATGTATTCGAAAGGCTTGGAAGCAGGTGGGGTGATGGCCGTAGCGAAACATTTTCCGGGACATGGCGATACATCCACTGACTCTCATAAAACTTTGCCTACCATTACACATGACAAAGACAGGCTTGATGATTTTGAGATAAAGCCTTTCAGAAAATACATTGATGCAGGTTTGTCGGGAATGATGATCGGGCATTTGAATATTCCTGCTCTCGATCCCAAAAGGCAACCCAGCTCTCTGTCTGAACCTATCACTACGAAGCTGTTGCAAAACGATCTTGGCTTCTCGGGATTGATCTTTACAGATGGCTTACAGATGAAAGGAGTTTCAGGTGAAGATAACTATTGTGTGAGGGCTTTGTTGGCGGGCAATGATGTTCTTCTCGGGCCCGTTAATACAGCAAAAGAATTTAATGCGGTAAAGAAAGCGATAGCAGATACCTTACTCACGGAATCACAAATAGAGGTTAAGTGTAAGAAGGTATTGGCGTATAAATATATCCTGGGTTTGAATCATGTCACGACTATAGAAGCTTCGGGTCTTATTCAAAGCCTGAATAATACGAATGCCGAGTGGATAAACCGAAATCTGCATCGGGATGCGATGACATTGATAAAAGATGATGATAAAATCGTTCCGCTAAAGGGACTTGATAAGAGAAAAATTGCAGCGATATCAATAGGCGCTTCGGTGGACAATACATTTCATAATATTTTGAAAATGTATGGAGATGTTACCTGCTTCAATGTTTCGGATAGCGATGCTCTTCTGCAACTGAAAAAAGTCCTTGAGCCATATAATACAATTATAGTATCGGTGCACACTACAAGAACAAATTTTAGTACTGCTATACAAAATGTAATACAAGGAAAAGAAACTGTACTGACCTTTTTCATTAATCCTTATCGGGTAGCAGCTTATGCCTCTACAGTCAAAAATGCCGATGGAGTTTTGCTGGCTTATGAAGATACCGATCTCGCTCAGAACTATGCGGCTCAAGCTATATTTGGCGGAAATGCTATTACAGGAAAAGCTCCTGTGACAGTGAAAGGAGTGTTTAAAGAAGGAAAAGGGATCAATACTAAAAAAATAAGACTAAGCTATACTGTGCCCGAAGATGTAGGCATAGTAACAAGCCGACTGGATGGTATAGAGACTATTGTACAGGAAGGGATAAAATCTCAGGCTTTTCCGGGCTGTCAGATATTGATAGCCAAAGATGGAGAAGTTATTTATAATAAATCATTCGGTTCGTTCGAATATGATGGCAAGCAAAAGGTAACGAATACCGACTTGTACGACCTTGCCTCCATGACGAAGGCTACGGCTACCGTTCCTGCCGTGATGAAATTGTATGACGATGCTAAATTGAAACTCAATACACCTATCAGCAACTATGTATCTGCACTGAAAGGTACGGATAAATCGGATATAACAGTCCGCGATGCTCTCTTGCACGAAAGCCGACTTCCTGCCTTTATACCTTATTATATGAATGCGATAGACGATGATAGCTATGAAGGTAAATTATTCAATCGTACGCAGACTTCTCTTTATTCTGCTCAGTTTGATGCGAATACATGGGCTCGTACAGATTATAAATTTAAACCTTCGATAGTGTCTCAAACTCCTAAAGCAGGTTTCTTACCTTTGGCCGAGGGGTTTTACATCAACGAAACTTATTCAGATACTATTATTTCTGAAATTGCGAAGTCAAAATTGTCTAAAAGAAAACAATATGTATATAGTTGTCTCAACTTTATGCTACTGAAAGAAGTCGTAGAAAAAATATCGAAAGAGGATTTGAATACATTTGTACAGGAAAACTTTTTCAGCAAGCTCGGTGCTACAACCACCACTTACAAGCCCTTGACAAAATTCGATAAGCAGAGAATTGTCCCTACCGAGAAAGATGATTTTCTACGCAAACAACTCTTGCAAGGCTATGTACATGACGAAGGTGCAGCCTTTATGGGTGGAATATCGGGTAATGCAGGCTTATTTTCGGATGCGAATGATATTGCCAAGCTGTATCAGATGTGGCTGAATATGGGTACGTATGGCGGTGAGGAGTATTTGTCGCCAAAAACTTGTCAACTGTTTCTTCAAGCAAAGAGCGGAATTTCACGTCGTGGGCTGGGCTTTGACAAGCCGGAAACAACCACCGGCAAATCGAGTCCGACAGCGTTAAGCGCACCTGCCAGTACATACGGGCATACAGGATTTACAGGAACTTGCTTCTGGGTTGATCCCGATAATAATTTAATTTATATATTTTTGTCGAACAGAGTGAACGATAAGCGAACTCATAATGCGATATCTACTTTAAATATACGTACACGTATTCAGGAAGAGATATATTCGGCGATGAAAAAAGGAACTGTATCACAAGAAACAAATATAACTAATACTAATACCAATGACAAACAAAAGACTGACGCTGAATGACGAATTGAAACCATTTTTTAGTACCGAAAACCAGCTAATATGGGATTTGATAATAGAAAACAAAACCGAAGAATTGCACCCGATATTATCGGAAGAAGATGAGCATATAAATAAAATACTTGCCGAACTTTTTACAGAGGGTAAGAGCAATACACTTGATACATACGATTTTGTAACGATCAAAGAGCCGAATAGTCGTTTATTCAGAGATTTGGTTCGTTTCGTTTTTGCATCAGATATCAATGGGAATTATGATGAAATAAAAGAATCGATCTTGAATAAGATTTTCGATTTTACACCCGATATGATTGAGCAGTTGCAAAAGGAGACTCAAGGATATCCTATGAGGCCTGTTTCCGAAGTTGTAATCAAAGAAGCTTCATCGATTCGTATGTCATTGAATACATTGGCTTATTATTTTCGTGAAAAGGAAGATGTTGAAGGACTGCACTTTGCCACGGTTATGAGAACCAAGCTTACGCTGTCTATCATGAGTAACTACAAAAATATAGTGGGGCATGATATGATAGAAGCTGCTAAAATAAAGGAACGGGTGGGAGAGACTGAAGCCGCTCTTGTTTTTTATAATGCTGCCCGTGAGAACCTGAAAAATGAATTGCATTGGTTTGTTGAAAGTCCGGAGATGGGAGCTAGCGAAGATGATGTGATCATGCTGCAATCTCTTAAAGAAGCATATCAGTCTATCGACAGATTAAAGAATACAGAGGAGTTTGTGCAAACATGTGAAATTATCGACGAAATATTGAGCAGGGAATATGTTGAGTATGACTTCGATGAAGAGGATGAGGAAGATTAAAAAATATATATTTCTATATTGCTGTCTTTTGTTGTTGCCTTGTGCTTTATTTGCTCAGCAGCAAAAGACAGCATCTATTAGTCTCGAAGAATATTTGCAAACGCAGGAGCTGATAAATGTCAATGCTTTAGACAGTAGTATTCGTGTAGATCTAAAGTATGCAACAACAGATAACTTTACAAAAACAATCCTTTACGATTCGTTGGCAAATATATATCTGCATCCTTTGGCTGCAAAAAAGCTGGTGGCTGCACAGAAGTATTTGAAAACACTCCACCCTGATTATAGTTTATTGGTTTATGATGCCGTACGTCCTTTGAGTGTGCAGCATAAGATGTATCGGGTGGTGCAGAATACCAAATATGCGGCTTATGTCGCAAACCCTTCACGTACAGGTCTTCATAATTATGGAATGGCAGTAGATCTTACTATTTGTAATAAAAAAGGTGTACCTTTGGATATGGGCACTCCCTTCGATTTTTTTGGTGGTGCTGCGGGTATCAATAAGGAGGCTGAATTGGTGCAACGAGGGGTTCTTACAAAACAGCAAGTCGCAAATCGTGAATTATTGCGCAAAGTGATGAGGCATGCCGGTTTTTTGACTATACGTGGCGAATGGTGGCACTTCAATGCTGTACACCTTATAGAAGCCCGCAAGTTGTATAAGGTTATTGAATAAGGACTTTTCTTTTTCTTTCGAAGGATATTTTGTAACTCTATAATAATAAGCACATGAAAAGGATTTACACAGTTTTACTTGTATCATTTATTTTGAGTATGTGCGCACAGAACGTTAACGCACAATTTGTGGTGGCGCAAGACACCGTTCGCGGACGAATTGACTTTTGTCCTCGTCTTGGCGATTTGCATAATGCTGTAGAGATTCCCAACGATTCTGTTTTTTATATGCTGCCTATAGATCAGAGTACAGATCCATGGCGTCAGGTCTATCGCTATATGCCTGATAGAAGCGTGAGCGGCGGATATATACATGGAAGAAAACTGATGCGGGTGGATGATTATGATATAGTAGAAGTAGAACGTCTATCGGCTCATGGTAGTATATCGTTCAAGAATGCTGATGTGCGTGTTGTTGTTTCCATTGCACCCATCGGTTCAAAAGATACTTCAGTGAAAAAAGGTGCTGACGGTACCTACATGGTAAACGGTAAGAAGGCTTACGGTGTCTCAAGGTGGTCTTCTCCTCAGTTGCACTATAAATCTATTACGGTGTCTATAAAAGGACGGAATATTCCTGTTCCTCAGAAGATATTCGAGCATTTGCTTGAGCCAGATATTGAAGATATGGTTGTGTATTATAATCCCCGCAAACAAATCGTTTATATGCAAGTCAATAATGGTGGCACATCGGCATCTTATACCGCATTGTTTACTATTTCGACTCGGGGAGCTCTAAGTCCGTATATATTTTATCCATCTATGAATAGGTAAGAGCAGATTGATAGTCTTTTTATCCTTCTCTCCAATTTGAAAGATTTGAGTATATAGATAATTTCTTTTTTAAGAATTTATCTTATAACAAAAGGTCTTTGAAATGATTGTATGTTGATTTTGTAGTGTGCAGCAAAAAGTGACACAGCAAAAGAATGCGAAACCTGTTACTTTTGTTACTTTTNNTTTAATATTCCTGTTTGTTGAAAGATCGACAGAGTGATATATAGCAATATTCCTGCTGCTATTCCAAGCACTCCGATTGTTATTGTGGCTACGATAATGAATGCCGCAAGAAAATAACGGTACTCGTTTCCTTTAAACTTGATGTTTTTTATCTTTAACGAGAACATTGGAATTTCCGATACCATGAGTAATGAGAATACTACAATGGCAACCAGAAAAGTATATATCAACGATGGAGTAATCATCGGAACTTTGTACGCAAGACCATAACAGAAGCTAACCCAAAACATGGCATTAGCCGGAGTATTTAACCCGATAAAAGACTCGCTTTGCCTTTCGTCTACATTGAACTTTGCTAAGCGCAAAGCTGAGAATATAGCGAGTAGAAATGCTATATATGGTAGATATTCTATTATGATCGGATTCTGAGATATGCGTATTGTGTTGTCTGACAGGAAGCGGAAGGCTGCAATGCTGGGGGCTAATCCAAAACTAACCATGTCGGCCAAAGAGTCGAGCTCTTTGCCTATTGGGGAATAGGCCTTCAGTAAGCGAGCGGCAAACCCATCGGAGAAATCGAACAGGGCTGCGATGATAACCCATACTACTACCCATGTGTATTCTCCCTGAAATGCCATAACGGTGGCTATCGATCCTGAAAACAGATTGAGAGAAGTGAGTGTATTTGGGATATGCTTTTTCATCTTCTTATGCTTGGAACTTCGCTATTACAGTCTGGTTTCCGGTTACCTTTTGATCCATTTCTACAAGTATCTCAGTGCCTAACGGTAGATATACATCAACCCTTGATCCAAGTTTGATGAAGCCGAGGTGTTCGTCTATGCTGCCTGTTTCTCCAACCTGCGCATAGGTTACAATCCGTCGGGCCATAGCTCCTGCTACCTGACGCAGCAATATTTGGTTTTTACCGTCTTCGGTTTCCATGACTACAGTCGATCTCTCGTTTTCTGTACTCGATTTTGGCAGGTATGCTGCCATAAAGCGTCCATCATGATGCTTAGACATCAATACTTTTCCGTTGATCGGATACCAGTTTGCATGAACATTGAATGGAGACATGAATATAGATACGATAATACGTTTGTCTTTAAAGTATTCGCCTTCATACACTTCTTCTATGGCTACTATCTTTCCATCGGCAGACGCTACCACAACACCGTTGCTGTCGCCTTTGAATTGCCTATACGGGCTCCGATAGAAGTTGAGCACTATGCCGAAAAAAACAAGTGATGCTCCACCTGCGAGATAGGATAAAAATGTGTGACGGAAGAAATACCAAAGTATCCCGTTTAATATAAACAGGATTATAAAATATGTTGTTAAAACGTCTCGTCCTTCGTGATGAACCTTCATTATTTTGTGATAAACATATTTAATGTAAGGTGCAAAAGTATCTTTATTTGGCGATATATACAAATTTGGAATCTGAATTTTAGTACAAAAGAAAAAAGAGATGAATGAATCACCTCTCTGATGTATCTATTTTATATCTGTTTTGTATTTATAGGATATATAGTGAGCTGATAGATTCGTTGCTTAATACCCTGCGAATGGCGTTCGCAAACACATCAGCTACAGATAGAATAACTACCTTTTCGCACTTCTTAGAGTAAGGGATGCTGTCTGTAAATACCATTTCGGTAAGTCCCGATTGGGTTACTCTTTCCGATGCAGGGTCAGACATCACCGCATGACTGGCTATAGCTCTCACCGATCTCGCTCCACTGGCTTTCATTATATCGGCAGCTTTTGTTATTGTACCTGCTGTATCCACAATGTCATCTACCAACAGTACGTCCATTCCTGTAACGTCCCCGATAATTTGCATTTCGGATATTTCGTTTGCTTTCTTGCGAAGTTTATAGCATATAACCATTGGCAAACCAAAGTATTTGGCGTACGAGCTTGCACGTTTTGTACCACCCACATCCGGTGTTGCTATCACTAGGTTGTCGGTATCTAATGTCTTAATATAGTCTACAAATATGGCAGATGCATATAAGTGGTCTACCGGAACATTGAAGAATCCTTGTATCTGGTCGGCATGCAAATCCATAGTTATTAGTCTGTTGATGCCTGCTGCACTAAGCATGTCCGCAATAAGTTTAGCACCGATAGAAACACGAGGTTTATCTTTGCGGTCTTGGCGAGCCCAACCGAAGTATGGTATTACAGCTATTATAGATGAGGCAGACGCTCTTTTTGCTGCATCAATCATCAATAGAAGTTCCATAAGATTATCTGAAGAAGGGAATGTGGACTGTATTAAAAAAACCTGACACCCCCTGATTGACTCTTCGTATGAAACAGAGAATTCTCCATCAGCGAAGCGTTCAATTTTCATTTTACCCAAAGGGCATCCAAGGCTAGTACATATTTTTTCAGCTAAGTAACGAGAATTAGTTCCCGAGAAAATTTTGAAAGGTAGATTATTGTCCATCTCTTCTTTAATTTTTTAATCTTTATGGAAAGTTTTTTAATAGATTTATATGAGACTGTAAAATTAGGAAAAACAACACAATTAGCTCATAGAAAATTTAATTATTTTCCCAGAATATTCTTCTATGTTTAAAAACAGGTTCCGATCCCATTGTGGGCTTAATGTGAAATTCTTTTTAGAAAGCAGTTCTTTCGCCTTTTTTATTTCGTGCGGTTTTATTTCCATGTATTCGAAAGCATGAAAAGGGATGTGAACGGAAATATCCACAGGTTTGGAGTCAAAATTAGCAACTACAATCAAGAATTCATCTTTGGCAGACCTCAAAAAAGCGTATTGCTTTGTAGAATCGAAGGCCATGTTGCTATAATTAGCATACATCAGATCAAAGAATTTACCTGTTCTGATTGACTGTTCTTCTTTTGCTATTTTTAGCAGTTGAATATAAAACTTCCGTAGTTTGATCTGTTCCTCATTTAGTCCGCTTTCTGTGAATGTTCCTTTGTTCCTCCAGCTTCTTATAGAGTCTACCGACCAATAATCAAAGATGGTTGTACGTCCATCTAGTCCGCTAAAACCTTCTTTATCCATTCCTCGTTCACCCAGTTCTTGTCCGAAGTAGATCATTACAGGATTGGTATTCATTGTTGCAGTTACAATCATTCCCGGAATGGCTTTGAATGGATTGCCTGCAAAGAAATCTGATGCAATGCGCTGTTCATCATGGTTTTCCAGAAAGTTTAGCATTTTGGTTTGTAGTCCGTCAATGCTTTGCCAAGAAAAGGTAATGTCCGACGAAGGTTGTTGGTGATTGATTATATTGCGTAGCGTGTCATACAGCCCGACTTTGTCGTACAGATAATCAAACAGTCCCCAATCTACATATTTGTGATACAAGTCGGGGTTATATACCTCTGCAATGAAGATGAGTGTTTTGTTTTTTGCTTTTACCCTTGGTATTACCCAATTCCAAAATTCGACAGGAACCATCTCCGCCATATCACATCTAAATCCGTCTACCCCTTTGGCTACCCAGAATAGAAGAATGTCTTTCATCTTTAGCCATGTGTCTGGTGTTGGGATAAAGCAGCTTGTCCTGTTATTGGTATAGTCTATTCCATAATTCAGCTTAACCGTTTCGTACCAATCTGTTACCGATGGCTTATTGCTGAAGCAGTCATTGCCTGTTGCTTTAGCCGGATATTCTATGTATGCGTTTTCTCCTTGTTGAGTAGGGAATTGCAGTTCTAGTTTCTGATTGGGTATATAATAGAAATTGTTATCCGGGTCGAACGCTACATCTTTATTATCATCTGCTCCCAAGTCTTTTATTTTCTTCGGTTTTGCATCAGAGTGATATTGTCGTGCAACATGATTGGGTACAAAATCAATAATGACTTTCATCCCATTTTTGTGCGTACGTTCTATCAGGTCTTCAAATTCCTGCATTCTATTGTCTACATCGTCAGCCAGATCGGGAGAAACATCATAATAATCGCGGATGGCATAAGGCGAACCTGCTTTTCCTTTTATTACATCGGGATGATCTCTTGATATTCCATTTGCTGTGTAGTCGGTAGTAGAGGCATGTTCAAGTGTGCCGGTATACCAGATATGGGTAAATCCCATTTTTTTTATTTCTTTCAACGCCTTGTTGTCGAAGGCTGAGAACTTGCCTACTCCATTTTCTTCTATGGTGCCGCTTTCCTTATTTGTGCTGTTGTCGTTGCCGAATAATCGGGGAAGTACTTGGTATATAAAAATCTTTTCTGCCATAGCTGCTAATTTTATTATTGTGCATGTGTTATGCATGTAAGGTTGATATGTGGAAAATCTTTTGTTAAGGCTTCTTTTTTATCTTCAAAAAATTTTGTCGTTAGGTTATATCCTGCCCGATATATTTCTTCAACATGTTCCAGATCAAACATTGAATACTGAGACAAAGATGTCGACTCTATCAGGTAGTCGCATAAGTTTCGGTCTAATAAGGTGTTGGAGCCGGACATGTAGTGGAAAGACCTTTCTGCTATATATTTAATGGAGCTCCTGAATTCTGCTTTTATAATCGGGCTAACATTGACTCCTATAATTTTAGCGCAATCTTTGCGTATCGTGGAAACTGGGAAGTTCTTAAATAGACCTCCGTCAACATAATAATGTTCGTTGATTTCCACAGGACGGAAAATGATAGGTACTGAACATGATGCAATAACGGCCGGTATCAAAGCTCCTGTAGAAAATACCTTTGTTTCGCCATATTCTATATCAGTAGCGACAGTCCGCAGGGGTATTTTCAAATCCTCAAAGGTCTTGGCTCTGAGGTGTTTTTTTAGAAATGAACGAAATCCATCACTTTTGAAAAAGCCGCCATGTGGTATCGTAAATTCTGCGAACTCTCTGAATACTTTCTTTTTGAAGAATGATAGTATTTCCTCAGGAGTATATCCATCCGCATATAATACTCCGGCAAAAGCTCCTGCGCTGGTTCCGGATATAATTTGAGGATAAAGACCAATTTCATTTAGTGCTTGCAATACGCCTAAATGAGCAAAACCTTTGGCACCACCTCCGCTAAGGGAGAGACCTAGTTGATAAATGTTTTTTTCCGGACTCATGCGTTTTGTATCAATATACAAATTTAAGGATATTCTTCTTATTTGCTAATTTGTAGGTATAATAATAGTTACGACGGTGTATGTGAATAATAAAAAAAAGAGCTGTTTTTAATTATTAAAAACAGCTCTTTTCATATATTCTGAGTAATTGTTACTTTACTTCAAAATCTTGTTTCATATCAATTTCTTCTCCATTTTCATCCATAAAATGATATTCGAGGAATGCCAGATTCTGGTTTGGGATTATCTTTACTCCCATGCCATAACGCCATTTCCATTGCCACTTTAATGAAGGAAAACCTTTATTGATAAATGCTGCTACATACGGATGTATATAGAGTTTGAAATTCTTTACTTTTAGATCTTTTACCAGATAGCTTATCTTCATGCGCAGTGTATCTGTAAACAGTATGGATGGTCTTATTTCTCCTTTTCCAAAACATGTAGGACATGCTTCGGTGGTTGATATCTCCATCTCTGGACGTACACGCTGACGTGTGATCTGCATTAGCCCGAACTTGCTCAGTGGGAGTATATTATGCTTTGCCCGATCATTCGCCATCAGCTCCTGCATTTTGGCCATTAGTTGTGCTTTGTGCTCACCTTCCGTCATATCTATGAAGTCGATTACGATGATTCCCCCCATGTCTCGTAATCTCAATTGACGTGCTATTTCTTCTGCTGCTGCGGAATTCACTTCCCATGCATTATTCTCTTGTCCTGCTTCAGGATTCTTCGACCTGTTGCCGCTGTTCACATCTACAACGTGAAGGGCTTCGGTATGTTCCAAGATAAGGTATGCGCCATTACGGAATGTAACTGTTTTTCCAAACAAGGCTTTTACCTGTTTCGTTACATTGAAATTATCAAAGATAGGTAACCCGCCATCATAACTTTTTACAATGTTTTTTTTGTCGGGTGCTATAAATGATATATAATCCTTAATCTGGTTGCAGGTATCTAAATCATTGACATGGATTTCCTGAAAGGTAGGATTGAAGATGTCTCTCAGTAAGGCCACAATACGGCCTGTTTCTTCAAAAACGAGGGTTGGAAGTTTATTTTTCTGAATCTTAGGAAGATTATCCTCCCAACGTTTTACCAATGTTTTCAGTTCTGTATCCAGATCAGCTACCTTTTTTCCTTCAGCTACGGTTCTTACTATTACTCCGAAGTTTTTTGGTTTTATGCTTTGTATAAGTTGTCTTAACCGTGCACGCTCCTCTTTCGATTTAATTTTCTGAGAGACAGATACTTTGTCGTTGAATGGAATGACAACTAAAAAACGGCCGGCCAGTGAAAGCTCGGCTGTGAGGCGGGGGCCTTTTGTTGATATAGGTTCTTTGGCTATTTGTACCAGTATTTCTTGTCCTGGTTTGAGAATGTCGCTGATAGACCCATTTTTGTCTATGTCTGCTTCCATTTTCATCTTAGAGATGTTAGGAAACTTTTTCTTATCAGCTAAAGCCTGTTTGTAAAACTTATCAACGGATTTGAATTGAGCACCTAGATCTAAATAGTGAAGAAAAGCGTCCTTTTTGTATCCTATGTCTACAAAAGCAGCATTTAATCCGGGCATCAGTTTTTTAACTTTGCCGGCATAGATGTTTCCTACCGCGTATGAAGCGTCTCTTCCTTCTTTTTGCAGTTCGACAAGTTTCTTGTCTTCCAAGACTGCTATTGAGACTTCATTGGGCTGAACATCGACTATTAGTTCGCTATTCATAACTATGTTTTATAATTAAAAATAAGATTTAAATTCCCTATTTAAATCTGATAGTAGAGTTTACTTCTTTATGTATCAAGAAGCTTTTTCATTAAATACACAAAGAACAAACTTAGAAATTCAACAATTTGTAAGTTTGTTCTCGTATATTTCATTAAATAAAAGAATTACAGATTATTTTTTCTTTTTGTGTCTGTTCTTTCTTAATCTTTTTTTGCGCTTGTGCGTAGACATTTTATGTCTTTTTCTTTTCTTTCCGCTTGGCATGTTATTTATATTTAGAAATTAATTTAATAAAAAGTCGAAATTACTTTCTCACTTGAGTTATGAATGTCTTGGCAGGTTTGAATGCCGGAATTGAGTGAGCAGGTATGATGATAGTCGTATTTTTAGAGATGTTACGAGCTGTTTTTTGAGCTCTTGTCTTCACTATGAAACTACCGAAACCTCTTAAATAAACATTTTCATTCTTGCTTAACGAGTCTTTTACAACATCCATGAATGATTCAACTGTTTTTAATACAGTAGCTTTGTCTATTCCTGTATTTTTCGCAATTTCGTTAACGATGTCAGCTTTTGTCATTTTCTTATCTTTTTAAATTCGAAACAATTAATTTTTTGGACTGCAAATATATAGCTTTTTATTTACCTTTGAAACAAATAATTATCATTTTTTCTCCTAGATAAAGAAATTAACGTTCAACTATAGCTTGTTTTGAGCGTATATTAATGTGTTCTAAAATGAATATGGAAAAAGATTTAAGACTAAGCTCTATATTAATAAGGTGGTATGAAGCTAATAAGAGAGATTTGCCATGGCGCAATACGTCCGATCCGTATGCAATATGGCTTTCAGAGGTTATCTTGCAGCAGACACGTGTAGATCAAGGTTACTCCTATTGTAATAAGTTTATACAAAAATATCCGAAAGTGGATATGTTGGCAATGGCTGACGAGGATGAAGTTTTGAAGCTTTGGCAGGGGCTTGGTTATTATAGCAGGGCGCGAAACCTTCAGGCGGCGGCAAAGTCGATAGTGAAAGATTATAATGGTGTTTTTCCTCGCGAACACAAAGATGTTTTGAAGTTGAAGGGGGTGGGCGATTATACTGCCGCGGCTATAGTTTCCATCTCTTACAACGAGCCTTATGCTGTGGTAGATGGTAATGTGTACCGGGTGCTGTCGCGTATTTTTGCTATTGACGAACCCATCGATAGTGGCAAAGGTAAAAAAGTATTTGCAGAATTGGCTCAAGAGTTGCTCGATGATGCTAATGCGGGCTTGCATAATCAGGCAATAATGGAATTTGGGGCATTACAATGTATGCCTGTTTCGCCTCGTTGCGATATTTGTCCGGCATCCTCGATATGCTTGGCGTATGCTCAAAACAAAGTAGCACAATATCCTAAAAAAGCGGGTAAGCAAAAAGTGCGGAATCGTTATTTTAATTATTTTGATATCCGACATGGCGAATCTATGTACTTGCGCAAACGAGGGGATAAAGATATCTGGCAGAATTTATACGAATTGCCCCTTGTGGAGACGGAAAAAGAACTGACGATTGAGGAATTGCAAAAAGATGAAAAATTTAAACCGTTGTTTGAGGCTGCTTCTGATGTTAAAATACAATACATCCGGCAAATAAAACATGTTTTATCGCATCAAATTATTTATGCAATATTTTATAAAGTAGAGGTGTCGGAAATTCGATTGGGAAAAGAATATCTCAAGATCGGAGTTGGCGATGTTGACGATTACCCGGTTTCGCGATTGGTGCATAAATATCTGGAACAGTTGTGACTTATATATTCTGGGGCTTGTGTAAGATCGAAAAAAAATTAACTTTGTAATCAAATAATAGAGCGATATGGATAAAATATCATTGATTGTCCCTTGCTACAATGAAGAACAAGCTCTTCCGTATTTGTATAAAGGAGTAGTGAAACTTGCGGAAGAAATGCCTGATCAGGAATTTGAATTTATTTTTATAAATGATGGTTCGAGGGACAAAACCTTAACAGTAATTAAAGAACTAAGAGAGTCGGACGAAAGAGTGCATTTTGTGTCTTTTTCCCGCAATTTCGGTAAAGAAGCAGGTATATATGCCGGCTTGCAAGCAGCTACCGGAAATTATGTATCGTTAATTGATGCAGACTTACAAGACCCGCCGTCCTTGATAAAGGAAATGTATGAAACCTTGAAAACAGAAGACTACGACTGTGTGGCTACTCGCCGGGTAGACCGAAAAGGAGAGCCGCCTATCCGTTCGTTTTTTGCCAAACAGTTTTATAAGCTGATAAATAAGATATCAGATACTGAAGTTGTAGACGGAGCTCGTGATTTTCGTCTTATGACGCGGCAGATGGTTGATTCTATATTGGAAATGGGCGAATACAACCGTTTTTCGAAAGGTATTTTCGGATGGGTCGGATTTAAAACAAAATGGATTGCCTTTGAGAATGTGGAACGTGTGGCCGGAGAAACAAAGTGGTCATTTATTGGTTTATTTTTGTATTCTCTGGAGGGTATAATTGCTTTCTCAACCCGCCCGTTGATTATTGCATCCGTTTTTGGCATTCTTTTCTGTATAATAGCATTCATTATGATATGCTTTATTATCTTCAAAAAGATATTGTTCGGTGATCCGGTGCAAGGTTATGCATCTACTCTCTGTATCATTTTCTTTATAGGAGGAATCCAGTTATTTTGCCTTGGTATCTTGGGGCAATATTTATCAAAAACATATATGGAGGCAAAAAAACGGCCTATTTATATCGTAAGAGAGCGGGCTTAATTCCCTATTTTGCAATCTATAGTTGCCAAATTTGCATAATTTGGCGTTTTATTTTTTGTGTTTCTGAAATAAAAGATTAATTTTGCGCCGATTGTCAGGAAGGCTCTAACCGAGTCTGTGTCTCATGCCTGTAGCAAAACGCTATGAATATTATCAAAAACTAAAGACAATCGATAGAAAAGTCTTAATTTTAATATAAAAATATGAGTTCTTCCGCTCTTTTTTTAGTAGTTTTCTTAACTGGAATCACACTCGTTTGTGCCGGATTAGGCATGGCCTTACTGTTATCACCAAAATCATTCAATCCTCAGAAAGGAGAACCATACGAATGTGGTATCCCTACGCATGGAACTTCCTGGATGCAGTTTAAGGTAGGTTATTACCTGTATGCAATTCTTTACTTAATGTTCGACGTTGAGGCTATATTCCTTTTCCCTTGGGCTACAGTTGTAAGGCAATTGGAAATACCCGGTCTGATTAGTATATTGTTTTTCGTAATAATATTGGGTCTGGGCTTAGCTTATGCCTGGAAGAAAGGAGCATTAAAATGGAAATAAAGAAAATATATATAAAAGGTATTCCTAACGAAGAGTTTAAAGACAATGAATACCTTGAGGATTATGTCAAAGAGCTCAACGAAGGCGGGGTTCCTGTTGTAGTAGGTAAGCTTGATGACCTGATCAACTGGGGACGCTCAAACTCAGTGTGGCCATTAGCTTTTGCTACAAGTTGTTGTGGTATTGAATTTATGGCTTCAGCAGCAGCTCGTTACGATTTGGCACGCTTTGGGATGGAGGTAACTCGTAACAGTCCACGTCAGGCCGATACAATGGTGGTGGCCGGTACGATTGTGCATAAGATGGCTCCGCNNGTATATGATCAGATGGCAGAACCAAAATATGTAGTTGCGATGGGTAGTTGCGCTATTTCGGGAGGTCCATTTGTAGATTCATACCATGTTGTGAAGGGTATTGATGAAATAATTCCTGTAGATGTATATGTGCCGGGATGCCCTCCGCGTCCGGAAGCTTTATTTTATGGTTTGATGCAATTGCAACGTAAGATAAAAGTAGAGCGTTTTATGTTCCGTAAAGGACACAAGAACATCAAACGGGATAAATAAGAATAATATAGAACTGAGATCCCTTACTTTTCCCCAAAAGACTAAGAAACAAAGAGACAATGGAAAATATCAAGAAGGTAATACTCGAAGCTGTACCTGAAGCGGTTATTGAAGATAAAACACCTTTAACTGTAACTGTAGAACCTAACAAACTACGTCATTTAGTAAAAGCGCTTCGCAACTATGCTGAAATGCCTTTCGATTACTTGGCAATGTTAACAGGGACTGATGAAGGAGAGATGCTGATGGTAACTTATTTGTTGTGCCCTTCAACAGATTTGTCGAAAGAAATAGCAGTAAAAACAGGAACAGCAGATCGCGTAAATCCATTATTGTATACAGTTACCGATATCTGGGAAACTGCACACTATAATGAGCGTGAAGTTTTTGCCATGCTGGGTATTCGCTTTATCAACAACCCTGATATGCGCCGTTTCTTTCTTAACTCAGACTGGGTTGGTTTTCCTTTGAGGAAAGATTATGATGCGAGTCCTGTAAAGAATCCCGTATCGATAGAAAGTAAGGATATTATAGATACTGCTCCACGTATTGTAGAAACCCCTGACGGAAAACTAAAAGAGGAGCGGGTAGATATTTTCGAAAAAGACGATTATATAATAAATATAGGACCACAGCATCCATCCACACACGGAGTAATGCATTTTCGTGTAGCATTGGAAGGTGAGATCGTGAAAAAGATCGATGTGCATAGTGGTTACATTCATCGCGGAATAGAGAAGCTGAGTGAGAAACTCACTTATCCGCAAATACTACACTTTACAGACCGCCTTGATTATCTTTCTGCCAACATAAACCGTCATGGATTGTGTATGTGTGTAGAAAAGGCTGCTCAGATAGAAGTTCCCGAAAGAGCTCAATATATACGTACTATCATGGATGAGTTGAATCGTATCGATTCTCACTTGGTTGCATGGGGTACGATGTGTATGGACTTAGGTTCTACCACAGCCTTTATATACGGTATGCGCGAGAGGGAAGATATCCTTAAGATATTTGAGAAAAACACAGGAGGTCGTCTGATTATTAACTACAATGTCCTTGGTGGTGTGATGTTTGATATACAACCTGACTTCCAGTCGGATGTAAAAGCATTTATACCAGTAATGCGTAAGGCTTTGGTTGAATATGATAAACTATTCACCGGAAATGTGATCGCAGTAGGCCGTATGAAAGGATTGGGACTTCTGTCGAAAGAAGAGGCCATTTCGTATGCTGTTACAGGACCTGCAGGACGTGCATCGGGATTCTCTTGCGATATACGTAAACATATACCTTATGCGTTGTACGATAAGGTTGGATTTAATGAAGTTATCCGCGAAAATGGAGACTCTTTCGACCGATATTTGAATCGCCTTGACGAAATAGAAGAATCTTTAAAAATCATAGAACAACTAATCGATAATATACCTGACGGAGACTATCTGGCAAAAACAAAAGCGATAATAAAACTACCTGAAGGTGAATATTATCAGCGAGTAGAAGCCGGACGTGGAGAGTTTGGAGTATATATAGAAAGCCGTGGAGATAAAACTCCTTATCGTCTCAAGTTCCGTTCTCCTTCTATGGCTGCTGTTTCGGCTATGCCATTGATCTGTGCGGATGAGAAGATATCAGACTTTATCGGTATCGGTGGATCTATGGACTATGTGATTCCGGATATCGACCGTTGATCAAGAGCGTTTTAGGGTAGCGATAGGAAAGGCACGGTTTATACTGCTTTTGCCAAGTTACACCCGATGACTAATTAATTGAATATTTATTTCATCAATATAAGAAGATATATGTTGTTATTTGATTCTCAAGTAGTAGAAGTATCATATTGGCTTAGCCAGTTCGATGTATTTCTGACTAAGAATTTACCTACATGGGCGGTCTTGGCTATAGAGTTTGTATTGGTTGCTGTCGCATTGCTGACTTTATACGCAGTATTAGCCTTGATTCTGATATATGTAGAACGTAAAATCACAGCTTTCTTTCAGGCTCGTCTCGGTCCTAACCGTGTCGGTAAATATGGATTAGTTCAGAGTGTTGCCGATATGGTAAAAATCCTTATCAAGGAAATTATCCATGTAAGACAGTCGGACAGATTCCTGTTTTTTACAGCACCTTTCTTTATGATCATAGCATCTATGCTTACATTCGGTGCTTTGCCTTTTGGTAAGGGGTTGCAAGCTGTAGATTTTAATATTGGAGTGTTTTATGTTGTGGCTGTATCTTCACTTGGTATTATTGGAGTTTTGCTGGCCGGATGGTCTAGTAACAACAAGTACTCGATGATCGGTGCTATGCGAAGCGGTGCACAATTTATAAGTTATGAATTGTCGGCAGGTTTTGCTTTGATGACCATGGTGGTGTTGTCGGGAACAATGAGCTTTTCTAAAATAATAGAAGGACAAACATATCTTCATCAATGGAATATAATTGCAGGACACGTTCCGGCACTTATTGCATTCATTATTTATCTGATTTCGGGACATGCTGAAACAAATCGTGGACCGTTTGACTTACCCGAGGCCGAATCGGAGTTGACAGCCGGATATCACACCGAATATTCGGGACTACAGTTCGGTTTCTTCTACTTGGCAGAATATCTGAATATGTTTATCGTAGCCGGTATTGCCACTACAGTATTTTTGGGAGGATGGATGCCTATTCAGATTCAAGGATGGGATGCCTTTAATGAGGTTATGAATTACATACCATCATTCTTGTGGTTCTTCGGAAAAGCCGGATTCCTTATCTTCCTTAGCTTGTGGGTAAGATGGACATTCCCTCGTTTGCGTATCGACCAGTTGTTGAATCTGGAATGGAAATATTTACTGCCTATCAACCTGTTCAATATTTTGTTGATGGTAGTTCTTGTCGTATTTGGTTTGACTCTGAAATAATAAATTATAGTATAAGAAAATGAGTTCAGTTTCAGAATATTTTTCAGGATTATTTGGAGGTATTAAATCTCTTCTCACGGGGATGAGAGTTACATGGGGTGAGCTGTGGACTAAGAAGATCACAGAGCAGTACCCTGAGAATAGGGCAACCCTTGTTATTCCCGATCGCTTTCGTGGAGAATTGACTATGCCTCACGATGAAAACAATGAGCATGCTTGTACTGCTTGTGGTATTTGCCAAATGAATTGTCCCAATGGAACAATACAGGTAATATCGAGATCGATAGAAACAGAGGATGGCAAGAAAAAGAAAGTTCTTGACAAGTATATATACGACTTGGGATTATGTACATTTTGTAACCTGTGTGTGATTACTTGTCCGTCTGATGCTATCAAGTTTGCGAATACGTTCGAGAACTCACTGTTTACACGTAGCAAGCTGATAGAACAATTGAATAGGGATGGATCTAAACTTCGTGAAAAGAAGAAAGAACCAAAACCGGTAGTGGATAAGCCTGTGGCAAAAGCAGAAGTTGCTGTTGACAGTGCTGCTCCTGCACCTGCTCCATCAGCACCTGTTCAAGGGGTAAAAGAAGACAAAGAATAAACATATACGATAATCAATAGATTATGGCAGAACAAATTATATTTTACATTTTAGCAACAATCATTGTGTTTTCTACTATTATGGCAGTTACAACACAAAAGATTATTCGCTCGGCTACATTCCTGTTGTTTGTACTTCTTGGTACTGCGGGCTTGTACTTATTGTTGGATTATCATTTTCTGATGGCTGTGCAGATTGCTGTATATGGCGGAGGGGTGATGGTACTGTTTATATTCGCTATTTTGCTCACTCACGAGCCGGGAGTAGATGTTAAGTTCGAGAAGCCGGGCAGGATATTTATTTCTGCTTTAGCTGCATTGGCAGGTTTGGCTATTTGCGGACACATTATATTTTACAATGTCAACAAGTTTTATACCTACATCACGCAGAAAGAATTGAATATGCAGGATATAGGTATGGGAATGATGGGAACAGACAAATATCAATATTTGCTGCCATTTGAAGCAATAAGTATATTGCTCCTTGCTTGTATCATTGGAGGAATCATGATTGCTAGAAAAAGATAAGAAAAAGAAAGATATAAGTTATGGGTGAGTTTATAACAAATTTTCTGTCCGGGCCGGTGCCAATCGAAGCATATCTGGTTGTGAGCACCATCATGTTTTTTGCAGGAGTATATGGTTTCCTGTCTCGTAAAAATATGTTGATGGTACTGATATCCGTTGAGTTGATGCTGAATGCTACCGATCTAAACTTTGTGGTGTTTAACCGCTATTTATATCCGGGACAGCTTGAGGGATTCTTCTTCACATTGTTTGCAATAGGTATTGCTGCGGCAGAAACAGCTATTGCTATAGCTATTATCATCAATATATACCGTAATGTGAAAAGTATATATGTGGATGAGAATATAACTAAAATGAAAAACTAAGCAGGGAAATAGTAATAAGATATGGAACATTTTGATTTTACATATTCGATACTGATAGTTGCTTTGCCGGCTATTATGTTTGTTATACTCGGACTGGGTGGAAAATACATGAAACCTGTTGTTGCCGGAATACTGGGCACAACTTCTCTGAGTGTAATGACAATACTATCTTACTTGACGGCATATCAATATTTCTTTGTTGTGGGTAAGGTAGACGGAGCCTATCAGGCGATTCATACAGCGGTAAGATGGCTTACATTTACCGATAAACTGCATATTGATTTGGGTGTTTATCTCGATCCTATTTCGGTAATGATGCTTGTGGTAATCACTACAGTATCATTGATGGTGCATGTATACAGTTTAGGTTATATGAAAGGAGAAAAAGGCTTTCAACGTTATTATGCCTTCCTTTCACTGTTTAGTTTTGCCATGTTGGGACTGGTTGTTGCAACCAATATTTTCCAGATGTATATTTTCTGGGAGCTTGTGGGGGTATCGTCCTTCTTGCTTATCAGTTTCTATTATATCAAACCGTCTGCAGTGGCAGCTTCGAAGAAGGCATTCATTGTTACTCGTTTTGCCGACTTCTTTTTCCTTATCGGAATTTTATTGTTATCATATTTCTCAGGCTCGTTTGATTTTACAGATATAACAGCTCAGGGTGCACCGTTTATTGCTACCATGCAAGGTTCATCGTTCTTAGGCTTGTCGATTATATCGTGGGCGATGCTACTTATATTTATGGGTGGAGCCGGAAAATCAGCGATGATGCCATTCCACATCTGGTTGCCGGATGCTATGGAAGGTCCTACACCTGCTTCGGCGTTGATCCACGCCGCAACGATGGTTGTAGCGGGAGTATTCCTTGTTGCACGTTTGTTCCCTGTGTATGCGTTCGGAGCACCTGATATATTACATTTTATTGGTTATGTAGGTGCGATAACCGCATTGTTTGCAGCTATTGTAGCTTGTACACAGACCGATATAAAGCGTGTATTGGCATTCTCTACCATATCTCAAATCGCATTTATGTTAACCTCTCTTGGGGTTTCCGAATATGGAGGTCACGAAGGTTTAGGATATATGGCCGGTATGTTCCATTTGTTTACTCATGCATTCTTCAAAGCATTATTGTTCTTGTGTGCGGGTGCTATTATACATGCAGTTCATAGCAATGAGATGGACGACATGGGAGGATTGTGGAAAAAATTACCAATTACAGGTGTTGCCTTTGCTGTAGCTTTATTTGCGATAGCAGGTATTCCTTTCTTCTCCGGATTTTATAGTAAAGATGAAATATTAGCTGCGGCATACGAACACAATAAGGTTATATACTTTATACTATCTTTCGCTGCCGGTCTTACAGCATTCTATATGACTCGCTTGTTCCTTCGTATATTCTTCTACGAAAAGAAACACTATCATCACGAACCGCATGAGGCTGGTCCTGCAATGGCTATCCCGTTGATTATACTAGCCATTTTTGCATTCGGAGCAGGGTATGTCCCTTTCAGCCATTTTGTGACTTCAGACAGAATGCCATACGATGCGCATATTAATATGCAGGTGGCTATAACAAGCGTTGTGATCTCACTGATAGGAATGGGTATAGCATTTAAACTATACTATAAGAAAAATGAAATACCGGATAAAATTGCAACAAGCATCAGTACGTTGTATACATGGGCTTTGCATAAGTTCTATTTCGATGAACTGTGGTTGTTTGTAACCCGTAGCATTATATTCAAGCGTATATCTAAGCCTATTGCATGGTTTGACCGTAATGTTGTAGATGCCTTTATGGACTCTTTGGCAAACGTGACTCAGGCTGCTGCCCGTTCTATCAAAGGACTACAATCGGGCTATATTCAGCAGTATGCATTGGCATACTTGTTGGGAGCATTGATTTTGGTTGTGGGTTTTGCCGGATGGCTGATATGTTTTATTTGTAAGTAAGATATAGATTAAAATATAAAACAATGAATATTCTTTCATTATTTGTTCTTGTACCTGTCTTGATGTTGTTAGCATTTATACCATGCCGCAACATTAAACAAATCCGTACCGTAGCGGTAATCGGTGCAGCCATTGAAATAGTATTGGCAGTTGCTTTACTCTTTATGTTCTATGCAGAACGCAGTGCCGGCAATACAGCCGAAATGTTGTTTACTTATGATAAGGTTTGGTTTGCGGCGTTGAATATCCATTACGCTATCGGTGTTGATGGTATTTCGGTGTTGATGCTTTTGCTTACCTCTGTTATCATATTCACCGGAACATTTGCGTCATGGAATATGAATCCGCTGCCTAAAGATTTCTTTATGTGGTTGACCTTACTTTCGGTGGGGGTATATGGGTTTTTTATCTCATTGGATATGTTCACGATGTTTTTCTTCTATGAGATTGCTTTGATTCCGATGTATCTGCTTATCGGACTTTGGGGAACAGGACGAAAAGAATATTCGGCAATGAAACTTACCCTGATGCTGATGGGAGGCTCTGCTTTCCTTGCAGTTGGTATATTCGGTATATATTTCAACTCTTCAGCAACGGGAGATTATACATTTAATATGCTTGAGGTAGCTGCAAACAATGCAATACCTGTAGCTGCTCAATATTGGATATTTCCACTTACATTCTTAGGATTTGGAGTATTAGGTGCTCTTTTCCCATTCCATACATGGTCTCCTGATGGTCACGCATCTGCGCCTACAGCGGTGTCTATGCTTCATGCCGGAGTATTGATGAAACTAGGAGGATATGGATGTTTCCGCATCGCAATGCGCCTGATGCCGGAAGCGGCTCACGAGCTTTCATGGATATTTATTATACTAACAGGTATCAGTGTTATCTACGGAGCACTGGGAGCTATTTCTCAAACTGACTTGAAATACATCAATGCATACTCTTCGGTGAGTCACTGCGGACTAGTATTGTTTGCAATATTGATGATGAATCAGACTGCGATGACAGGTGCTGTGATGCAGATGCTTTCACACGGATTGATGACAGCCCTATTCTTTGCTCTGATAGGCATGATATATGGTCGTACTCATACACGTGATATTCGACAGATGGGAGGGCTCATGAAAATTATGCCATTCCTTAGCGTGTGTTATGTTATTGCTGGTATGGCTTCTTTGGGACTTCCGGGATTGAGTGGATTCGTAGCAGAGATGACAATCTTTGTAGGTTCATTCCAGCATAGCGATCTTTTCCATCGTATTTTCACGATTGTTGCAGTTTCTTCAATTGTTGCGACAGCAGTTTATATATTGAAAGTGGTTGGAAAAATTTTATATGGACCAGTACAAGATCCTCACCACTTGGAGCTGACAGATGCAGTATGGCATGAAAAAGTTGCTACAGTAGGGTTGATTGTTTGTGTTGCCGGAATGGGATTGTTTCCGAGTTGGATTTCCGATCTTATCAGTGCGAGTTTGGCATATATAAAATAAGTAAGGATAAATAGTAAACATTGTAATTTTAAGATATAAAGATGGACTTAAGTAATTATTTGTTGATGAAGCATGAGCTGTCACTTGTTGTGGCGTTCCTCTTACTCATTTGTTATGATTTATTTGCTTCAGACAACGCTAAGAAATATTATTTTCCGGTAGCTTGTGGCATATTCCTTATACATACAGTTTTTTGTTTCTTTATCAAAGACGATGGAAGCTCTTTTGCCGGAATGTATGTTACAGGCCCTGCTTATCTTACGATAAAGAATATTCTTAATATAGGCGTCTTCCTTATTTTCTTGCAAGCAAACTCATGGCTTAAGAAACCTGATTCGATTCTGAAACGTGGAGAGTTTTTTATGCTCACAACTCTTACTCTGATTGGGATGTACTTGATGATATCTTCAGGAAACTTCTTGTTATTCTACATCGGACTCGAAACAGCATCTCTGCCTATCGCAGCTTTAGTTGCTTTTAATAAATACAAACAAGAATCGGCCGAAGCCGGAGCAAAATATATCTTTAATGCTATATTCTCTTCAGCAATCATGACATTCGGATTGTCTTTCTTATACGGAGCTTGCGGAACTCTTTATTATACAGATATAGCTGCAAATATCTATTCTACACCACTTGTGGTTATGGCAATGGTGTTTGTTATGAGTGGATTGTTCTTCAAGATATCTTTGGTTCCTTTCCATCTTTGGGCACCGGACACATATCAGGGAGCACCTACTAATGTGACTTTGTATTTATCTACCATATCGAAAGGCGCGGCTGTGTTTGCTCTTATGACTATCTTGTTTAAGGTATTCCCGGCATTGCAAGATGTATGGCAAAATATAATCTGGATTGTAATCCTTGTTACCATTACTGTTGGTAACTTATTTGCTCTTCGTCAGAAAAATATGAAACGCTTCCTTGCCTTCTCATCTATTTCGCAGGCAGGATATATTATGCTGAGTGTATTTACCGGAACATCGGCAGGTATGGCAGCAACTATATTTTATGTCTTTGTTTATATCTTTTCCAATCTTGCAGCCTTTGGCGTTATCTCAGCAGTGGAAGATAAAACAGGTAAAGTGAATATGGATGACTATAACGGGTTGTATTATTCAAATCCGAAATTAGCGTTGGCTATGATGATCGCCATGTTCTCTCTTGGAGGAATTCCATTTGCCGCAGGGTTTTTCAGTAAGCTGTTTGTCTTTATGGCAGCTATGGAACAAGGACACACTTTGTTGGTTTTCTTAGCGTTCCTCAACACTGTTATATCACTCTTCTATTATTTGTTGGTAGTGAAGGCAATGTTTATAAAGAAGGCAGATTCTCCTATCGAATCGCTAGATACAGATAAGTATATGAAAGCTTCTTTAGTAATATCAATGATCGGTATTTTTGCCGTAGGTGTAGTAAGTTACTTCTATGAGTATATAGCACACGTTAGCTTTGGTATATATTAAAGAATATTAAAGAATAAAAATAATTCGACAGAAGGCCTTATCTTTGGGACTTCTGTCGAATTTTATGTAATAATAAGGAATCAATATATATGAATTTATTCATTTTACTACAAGCAGCAAACCCAGTGATCGAAATGGCAGATCAAGCTGCACAGACTGCACCTGAAGAAACTTATTTTAGTCTTGTCCTGAAAGGTGGGTGGGTACTTCTACCTATATTTCTTCTGTCGTTACTCTCCATTTATGTTATAATAAACAAATGGCTTGTAATAAGTCGTCTGGGAAAGAAAGACTCTATTTGGCTGTCTCGCGTTATCGAGTTGGTGAATGAGGGTAAGATAGATAAGGCCTTAAAATTCTGTATAGAACGTCCTTATGCTTCGGCGAAAGTTATTGCAGCCGGATTGAAAGAATTTGAATTCAGCGAAAAAGAAATAGAAGAGGCGATGGAGGTTGAAGCACGCCAACAGGTAAATATCCTTGAAAACCAAATGAACTGGTTGGGAATTACCGCTTCTATTGCACCTATGCTTGGATTTTTAGGAACAATATTTGGAGTTATAAAGATATTTTATGATATTGCACGTACAAATGATCTCGCTATCGATACTATTTCTACCGGATTGTATCAAAAAATGATATGTTCGGCAGCCGGTTTGTTAGTAGGTATTGTTGCATATTCAGGTTACTACATACTCAATGGACGTATTGATAAAGTAGTTGTAAACATAGACAAAGACTCGAACGAAGTGCTTAAAGCTATACGTGCATCTAAGAAGGGAACAATAGTAGCATAATATTTGTTTTGAGTAAAGACATTGAACAGAAATGAAGATAGAACGAAGAAAAACAAGAACAGCCGAGGTATATACTGCATCATTGAATGATATAATGTTCTTTTTATTATTATTCTTTCTTATTATATCCACGATGGTGACACCGGCTGCTATCAGAGTGCTACTTCCCAATGCTGCAACCTCGGAAAAGGTAGTGACAAAGAAAAATATAAACGTAATCATAACAAAAGATTTACGATATTACATTGATGACAAAGAACTACAAAAAAGTGAATTAGAGTCTGCATTGGGTGCTGTCCTGGCAAAGGAGAAGGCTGATAACCCAAATGTAGAAATGAACGTTTTGCTACAAGCCGATAAGTCGTTGAGCTTACAGGATGTTGTAGATGTTATAGATATAGGAAATAAACTTCAGGTGAAGATGGTTCTATTCACTCAAAAACCTGAATGATTTATACTCAATAATCTTTATATTATAAAGTTTTAAAAAGAGGTGATATAATTTTTTTATCACTGAGAGATGCAACACTTCCACAAAAAATGCATCTTTAAAGTGAGGCTTAGCCAATATGAATGAACTGCAAATGATAGCAGGCTGTAAAGAACAAAAGCGGGACGCACAAAAAATGCTCTACGAAACTTATGCTCGTAAGATGTATAGCATATGTCTCCGTTATAGTTCGGATCAGGATGCTGCGCAGGATCTTTTACAGGATGGCTTCATGAAAGTTTTTTCAAATATCGGTTCATATCAGGAAAGAGGTTCTTTTGAAGGATGGATGAAACGCGTATTTATAAACCTTGCTTTAGAAAACTTAAGAAAGAAAAAGTCGATATTTCATTCTTCTGAGGATATCCAAAATCTCCCGGAGGTCGTTGATGAATCAACAGAAGACGATCAGATGTACAGGATATCGGAAACGGAACTATTGAAAATGGTACAAGAATTGCCGAAAGGTTACTCTACTGTTTTTAATTTGTATGCTATAGAAGATTATTCCCATAAAGAAATTGCTGATATGCTTGGTATAAGTGAAGGAACTTCTCGCTCACAGTATGTGAGGGCCAGGCAAATATTGCAGGATAGGGTAAAAAAATATGTAAACGAGAGAGTGTAAAGATGATAGAAGATAAAGACAAAATAAAGGATCTATTCTCCTCAAAGTTGAAAGACTTTGAGCCGGAAGTGCCTGCATCCCTATGGGGTGGGTTAGATCAGCTTTTGTCTCAGCAGGCAGCACCTGCTGACCCATCTTCTGCGTCTAGCTCCACCTCTTCTTCTTCGGGTTCTTCTGTTGCAACAGCCTCTAAGGTATCTCTAATAAAGACTGCATTGATAACAGTAGGTGTTGCTGCGGCAGTTGTTACCGGTGTATTACTTATTCCGAAAGGTAGTAATTTGGTTGTACCCGAAGAGCCAAAAGTAGCTACAATAGAAGAAGCTATTCAGGATACAATCAAGCTTGATGATACAACATTCGTGATTTCTCCACGACCTGCGATAAGACCTATTATAGCAAGAGCCGAGCTGCAGGAGAAGAACGCAGTTGTTGATGTGCAGGTTTCAACTCCTTCACAAGATCCGGATAAAGAATCGATTAAACCGGAAAAGAAAGAAGAAGTAAAAGAGAAATCTTTGCGCAGTAGTGACGATCATAAGGTGGTGCAACTCTTGCCGAAAAAGAAATCGGGTCCAGGTCTTTCTGTAGGGTTGTCTACTAATTCAGCTTTATTTGGGCAAGATATCAGTCAAAGTGGTGGACGTTTATTATTCTCTTATCCTACCAGAGGCAGATCTTTCAATGATGCCCTTGCTAAAGAAAATAAAGAATTTAAGTTGCAACATAGTTTGCCGATTTCATTCGGATTGAAGGTTTCTAAAAGCATTACTCCTAATTTATCTTTAGAAACAGGTATTGTCTACACTTATCTTTCTTCTAAGATAACGTCAAATAGTGCCTTTAATATTCGAGAGAATCAATACTTCCATTATTTGGGGGTACCATTAACGTTGAATTATAAATTCTATGAATTGGGTAAGGCTAAATTTTATTTATCTGCCGGAGGGATGGTGCAAAAAGATATTAAGGGGCAGTATGAAAGTAAGATAGCGTATACAGAATCTACCCTTATTGTTATGGGGCTCCCTCGAGATCTGTATTATTCAGAGCCATACTATATAAAAGAATCAATAAAACAGGCTAATCCTCAATTTTCTGCAAATGTAGGGATAGGAGGTGCATATCCTATTTATAAAAAATTGTATCTTTACGGAACGATTGGAGGTGCTTATTATTTTGATGCCGGAAATAAGTACTCCACAATATACTCAGATCGAAAAATTCAATTGGATTTTAATCTGGGTGTTAAGTTCGATTTTTAATATTTACGAATAATTAATTTAAAACATGAAAACATCAATACTAAAATTGATCTGTGGGGTATTTGCTGTAGGGCTTTTATTTTCTTCTTGCCTTGGAGACAGCGATAATAAGATAAATATTAACAATGACTATGTTTTTGTAACCACCAANNAGAACAGCATGAAAGTAGCCGCTGTAGCAAGTTACAGAACATGGATCGTTACGGATCAGGTAAATGCCTCGAATACTATCGAAGGACAGTACTATACGATGGGTTATTCTATAAATACTTCTCAATCATTGGGTAATGGAGTTTATCAAGGAACCGATTATGGCCAACCTTTGGTTAGAATAGAACAAACCAGTGTAGCCGTTAAAGCTCCGGATAGAGTAGATGACTTTAACCCAACGACATTCGCATCTCCATTTCCTTATCCGATAAAAGATTTTTTTGGAGACGGATGGGTTTTTGGAGCTCAGGCACAATTGAAGGAAGGAACTGTTGCAGATATGTATTTTTATTATGACCCTTCTAATCAAAAAGAAGAAGTCAATGGTGTAGTTCAAGAAATAGGAAATAATAAGATAATTATCGATGTTAGATTTGGAAAAAGACTTGAAGGTAATGGAGCTCTAGGTAGTAGAGCTGTATTATATGTAGCGAAAATGACGCAATTAAGATCGTATTTCCAATATCAGAGTGGAAAATTCAGCTTCAATAATGAAAAAAGCGTTGCTATCCCTATAAAATTCCGTTATAACAAGACCGTTACAGAAAATGGGCAGGATGTTGTAAAAGAAACATTAGATGGAAATTGGAACACCGACTCATCTGCCAAATATCTCCTATACTTTGAGTCAGCATCCTGATAAATAGTATATGATGAAATATATGAGAAGGCACAACAATCAAAAAGTTGTGCTTTTTTGTTATAAATAAGTTTTATATTAATATTAAAAAAGACGATAAGGAATGATTGAAGTTGTAGAAGAGTATTTACCTCAGATTATAGCGTCAGTTTTTATTATATTACTAACGCCACTATCTAAATATGTATCAAGAAAGATAATAATAAAATATGGACAACTAACCTTAAAGGCTGAAGCCCGAATATTTCAAATAATACAGGTAATCAATATACTGATTAATTTTGTTTGTGTTGTTGCGCTTGCAATTATATGGGGAGTACAACCTCAGAATATGTTGGTTGCAGTTTCTTCTATATTTGCTGTTATTGGGGTTGCTTTGTTTGCGCAATGGTCTATCCTTAGCAATATTACGGCTGGCATTATAATTTTCTTTTCGATGCCGTTCAGAATAGGTGACAAAATACATATTCTTGATAAGGATACCCCGATAGAGGCTATAATAGAAAATGTACTTACTTTTCATACATACCTCAGAACAATGGATGGAGAACAGATTATAATACCTAATTCTTTATTTCTTCAAAAAATAGTATCGGTTGGTAAACCGAAAGAAGAACAATGAAATAACAACAAGCGATTTTTTTTCTATATTTGTGTATCTATAGTTAAAAAATATTTCAAGATATGTCGATAAATAAAGTAATACTGGTAGGAAATGTAGGGAAAGACCCCGATGTAAAATATTTTGATAACGGAAGCGTTGTTGCTAACTTTACGTTGGCTACTACCGAAAGAGGCTACACTGCTGCAAACGGAACTCAGATACCTGACCGTACAGAGTGGCATAATATTGTCTGCTGGCGTGGCTTGGCTAAAGTCGCAGAGCAATTTGTGAGAAAAGGGACTCAGGTATATGTTGAAGGGAAAATTCGTTCGCGTACTTACGATGATGCCAATGGAGTGAAGCGTTACGTTAATGAGATATATGCAGACAATCTTGAACTATTGGGAAGTCGTAAACGTGAAGGAGGAGACTCTCCTGCCGGCTATGGTTCATCTACGGGGTATGGTTCGGATAACACACCGACAGAGAATACAGGGTATCAAACCCCTCCAATGATGGCAGAGGAGGATGACCTGCCATTTTGATTTAGTAGATACTGAAAGATATGTGTAATGCTTCCTTAGAGGAAGTGTATAGAATAAAATATAAAACTGAACAGATTAAGTAAAATAGTAGCCACTGTTTGATTAATCTGTTCTTTGTATTGTTACGATGAAAATATTAAGTATTCTTTTTTTTGTTTTTACATTTACTTTAAGTTCCTGTAGCGAATATACTCCTAAGCCTATTGGATATGCTCGTATAGAAAAGGTGGCGGCTGACACTGTTAGGTTACAAGCTTCCGACTTCTCTTTTCTATACTCCTCACTCGCAAAAATAGAATACTTGAATCCCGAAGTTAAAAATGAGGTTTGGTTCAATATTTATTATCCGACATACAAAGCAAAAATTTATTGTACCTATATTCCTACTAATAATAAAGAATTACCTAAGATGCTTGACGATAGTCATCAATTGGCATATAGCCATGCGGTAAAAGCGGAGAGCATATCACAAACTCTATTTTCTGATTCGCTAAAACATTTATCAGGCTTGATATATGATATAAAAGGCTCTGTTGCATCTCCTGTCCAATTTTATGTGACCAATAACTCTTCAAAATTTATGAGAGGTGCGCTATATTTTGACGATGCTGTAAAATCAGACTCAATCGCCCCTGTCGTTGCTTTTTTGCGTGACGATATTGTTCGCATGATGGAGTCGCTGCAATGGTAGTACGGTAATGAAATTTAGAAATAAAAACCGGAAAGTTTCTTCTGTTTATATCTTGCTTTTTGCGATAGGTATTAGCCTGTTTACTTACCTCGACTTCGCCGACTTGACTATACCTTATGATAATGCATACTCCATATTTATGGTGAAATCGTCATACTCCGATATCGTAAAGATTACCGCAAAAGATGTTCATCCACCCCTCTACTATTGGGGACTCAAAGCATTCAATGCGATCTTCGGAGACACAATCTTTTCATTAAGGCTCTTTTCCGCGTTGGGCATATTTGCTACATTCTTGCTAGGGTACTTTCTTATAAGAAAGCACTTTGGAGAGAGAGTGACACTTGTATTTATCTCCCTTCTCATCATGTTTCCCGTTACGCAATATTTGGTAACAGATATACGGATGTACTCATGGTCTATGTTTTTTGTATTGGCTTGTGCTATTTGTGGCTATAAAGTATACTTGGAGGGGTGTTTCCGCAATTGGGGGGTGTTTCTAATAACCGGACTTTGTGCTGCCTATTTGCATAACTATGGACTGCTGAGTGTTGTGGGCATTTATATTTTCCTACTTGTATTTTTAGTACAGAAAAAGAAGGAGTGGAGGCGTTTGATTTACTGTGGAATAATATTCTCTGCTTTGTATGCTCCTTGGCTTTTACAACTGATATGGCAGTTTTCGGATGTAGCTAACGAGTATTGGATAAAACCGCTGACATTAAACGATCTGTTCTTAAACATCTATTATTTTTATTCTCCTAAAGAGGTTTGGAGGCCATTTACCGATTTTTCTAAAATACAGATGATGATAGGACTCATTATTGTGATGGGTATCCAACTGCTAATAACACTTAAGGTGTTATGCTCGGGGATTAAAAACAGAGATGAAAAGACTTATCTGGCGATCATTTCTTTTTTGGTATTCCTTCTTCCTATTTTAATAGCGGCTCTGATTTCAATATTATATGTGCCAATATTGGCGAGCCGTTATATGACATGTTCTTTCGGCCTTTTCGTTTTAAGTATGGCATTTGTTTTTGACAAGGCATACGAGTATCCGATTTACAGACGGTTGACGAATGTATTTTTTGTATTATTGATTTTTGTAGGAGGCATTCGGGTATATTCAGGGGTGAAATATTACAACGAAACAGAATCTTTATATCATAAAATACGTGAGTTTACTGCCAGCAATCGAGAAAAGTCGATTCTTCTCGCCGCTGATTCTTCTTACTCGGTAATGCCAAGCTTGCAGATTATTGTTCCCAACAATCATTTTTATATCTTGAATAGAGCTGTTGATAATGATTTCAGCCCTTTTGTATTTCAAAAAATAGATTCTATACCTCTTTGTGATTTTATATTGGTGCACCATGAGCCTAAAGAAATTAGTGCAGACTTTAGGAAATATCAACATCAGCTATCAAAACGCTATATTTTTTCAGATAGCATAAACGCTCTTGATTCTTATCTTTATAAGCTAAAACTGAGATAGATTAATAGTCATCATAGTAGGTGGTTTTCTCTGGTTCGCCATATATGACACCAACCACTATTAGTCCGGCTCCACCTATAATGCCTAATGTTGTATATAAGGCATCATTATTGGCGGGTTTTTCTACATAGAATAGATCCCCACGATCTAGTAATTGATTAAACATCTCAGAAGGTTTTGCTTCTGTTCTTATCAGGCTCGATAAATAGAAGTCTTGCTCAAAAACCATCGGTTTATCGGGTTGAGAATAAATGGTCAAATAACTTTTAAAAGCCAATGGAGTATCGGTTTGATCAAAGTCTCGTCTTCTGATTTTTAAAGCGACGTCTCCTTGCCCTCCCATTGTTGCATTCTTATAACTTTTCTTATTTATATGATCAAATTTGGGGCTTAAGATTAAAGGTATTTCACTTACCATAGTTTGTGGAGGAATAAAACTTACACTCTTTGGGAGCGATGCTGCCCCACTAAAGCTGCCCCATGAAGATGAGCTATTGTTAGCAACACTATCCCAATCTCCAGAGTAATTAATTTCTTCTCCCGAATACGTTGTCGCTACATTATCTATGATAAGTGCAGATTTGCCCCAGTCTACATATAGTGGCTTGTCAGATTTATTGAATACCGTGATTTGTACCGGACCATCCTGTCCCTTAAAACAATAAGCAATCCACAGACTATCCGTTTCTAAAAGAAAATCTCCATTATCTACTTTTTCTACGTACTCGTTAGGTGTGTTTAGGGTAGAGTAGAAAAATGTAGAACTACATGATGTGAAGATTAAAATTGTAGATAATGTAAAAAACAAATATTTCATCTAAGTCTATTTTTTGTATTCATTATTGGTATCAAAAGGTTATTAGAGAATGGCTGCTCTCTTTGAGATAAAGGTACAAAAGATATTAACACAAGCAATATGTTTGAAAAAATATTAGCAGGTACTTTTTTCCTTTTCTAACATCTGCTTTTTCTGAAAAAAGAGGTTGCAGCTATTTACTGCAACCCCATACTGATATTATATATATATGTGTAAGGAAGAATTATTCAGGTCTGTCGGCCATGGCGGTTAATTTACCCTTTGTTTTCAGGTTTTCCATCAGTACTTTATCGCCATCTTCAAGATCTACAATTGTGTATTTCCCAACTCCGCATATTTGCATTTCATCGAGAGCGTCTACCAGATTTTTATAATTGGATTTTTCTGTTGGCTTTATCAAAACAATAAGCCCATCCTTTGATTTTTTTACATTGCTAGACATTTCTTTAAATTCCTTTTCAGTGATTTGTTTTTTATAACGTTTTTGTCTCAACTCTTTTATCTTAGACATGTTTGCGTTGTTTCGGGTTAGCAACATATTGCGTAAACCAAGAGTGTTTGTTTCTTTCAATGATGTATAATCTTCATAATTTGCTAAGCCTTCATAATAGTAAACCTTATCATTCTCTCCCAAAATCACTGTTACAGATTTTGAGTCGGGCACAGGTTGTTCTCCCTTATCTGTTGGCATAGCTACATCCATTATTTGAGGAATGCTTAATGTTGTGCAAAACATGAAGAATGTAATCAGTAAAAGATTCATGTCTACCATCGGAGTAAAGTCTACTCTTAATATCTTGCGTTCAGGTCTGCCTTTTTTAGTTTCGCTCTTACCTGTAGTATCTATGTTAGCCATAATATTTATTCTTTAAGAGGTTAAACATCTATTTTTACTTAATAGAGATAACAGATGTTGAATTTCCATAAATTACTATGACTTTTTTTTTAGATAAATTATCTTTGTGCCTCATCTAATCTTTTAGATCCAAATGAAGCAAAGAATAATCCTATATTTGACTGTATTTTTCTATTTCGTTCTTCTGTTCCTTATCGGCAAAATTCTGTTTACTTTTATACATGCCTCTTTGGGAGGGGGTGTTTCGGCAAAAGATATGCTTGATATACTGTATAATGGTTTGCCTCTCGATTTGTCGATGAGCGGATACCTCACAGTACTTCCTGCACTTATCCTTATTGCGTCTATTTGGATCAAACCTCAAATCATAGCACGAGTATACAATATTTACTTTGGGATTATATTGTTGTTGATAGTAATAATAACGGTTGTCGACCTTGTTGTATATCCATATTGGGGATTTCACTTCGACTCTACGGTTTTTCTTTATCTGAAAAAGCCAAAAGAAACTTTTGCAAGTGCCTCTGTTCTCGACTTCGTATTTGGCATACTGGGTATGGCTATATATTTTGTAGTATCTTACCTAGGATATATGTATATTATAAGAAAGCAAGTCCTTAATTTTACGGTTCCAAAGAGTATCGCTAAATCTTGTATTATGCTCGTCGTTCTGCTGGCGGCACTCTTTCTTCCTATCAGGGGTGGGGTTACTGTATCTACTATGAATATTGGTCAGGTATATTATAGCGACAATATGTTCTTTAATCATGCGGCTATCAACCCCGAATTCAACCTGATGGCGTCATTCTTTAAATCTGATAATTTTGCTTCGCAATATCAATTTTATGATAAAAAAGAGGCTGAAAAGGTGTTTGCTCAACTAAATTTTCAGCCTAAAAGTGATAGTGTTCCTAGACTATTGAAAACAGATAGACCTAATATCATATTGTTTATTCTCGAGAGTTTTTCTGCAAATGTGGCTTTAGATTCTGTTGTGGCTCCTAATATGAGTCGCTATGCGAAGGAAGGCGTGTTCTTCAAAAACTTCTATGCAAACAGCTTTCGCACCGATCGGGGACTTGTTTCTATTCTGAGCGGTTATCCTGCACACCCTACTGTGGCTATAATGAAATATCCGCAAAAGACAGGAACGTTAGCTACTATCCCCAAAGCATTGAAAGATGCAGGCTATAATAATCTCTCTTTTTATTATGGTGGTGATGCTGATTTCGCTAATNNGAATGCGGAATAAAAGACATTGTCTCTGATAAAAAATTTCCTTTGAGCGAGCGCCTTACCAAATGGGGAGTTCCTGATAAGTTTTTGATAAACAGGCTGCACGAAGATCTACTCTCAAAAGAGCAAAGTGAACCTTACGTCAAAGTTGTGCTTACCCTTAGTAGCCATGAGCCATTCGATGTGCCCCGAGCTGGATTCAAAGAACCGTTTCTTGATGCAGTACATTATACTGATGAGTGTCTGGGCAATTTCGTAGAACAATTGAAGAAAACAAAACAGTGGGATAACACCTTGATTCTCTTCGTTGCCGATCATGCAATGCAGTCGTATCCCAAAGGCTTGAGCAATAGCGATCCGGAGCGTTTTCGTATTCCTCTTATATGGATAGGAGGCGCTATAAAACAGCCGGTAACAGTTTCATCTTATGCTTCGCAAAATGATATAGCTACAACTTTGCTGTCTCAGTTAAACTTAAAACATGATGACTTTAAGTTCAGTAAAAATATCCTAAGTCCCGAAGGTAATAAATTTGCATTCTATTCTTATGTCAATGGCTTTAGCATGACAGACTCTACGGGAATGGTAACTTACGATAATGATAAGCAAAGCATTATTCATCATAAAGGCGATGTGACTGATTTGGAGAAAAAAGCCAAATCATTTTTTCAGATGATGTATCTTGATTTGGGTAATAGATAAGAGTTCTTGTTTTTTAGTTTGTTTATACTGAAATGTTTAAACAATATTTTATATCCAAGCGTTATTTATTATAAAATAAAATGGAGGGCTTTAACATGAGAACAATACTTGTACTGACCGCTATCGTTATTCTAGGATTTAGTTGTAAAGCGGGAGACAGCCTGACAAAGCAGCAAGCCATTACTAAGCTGACAGAAAAAATAGAATCTACAAACTATACTTTTGTCCCTCAAACGGCTTTGCCGATGAGTGGGAAATCAATAAGTTTGAATTACTCGTACTCTCTTAAAGTATCTAAGGATACTATAGATTCTTATCTGCCATATTTTGGCAGAGCATACACTGCGCCAATTTCACCAACGGATGGAGGAATAAAATTTGCAAGTAAAGATTTTGACTATTCTGTTACAAAGAATAAAAAAGGGATGTGGGATGTTTCTATAACTACAAAAGATACTCCACGCAAATACGCTCTCAGCCTCTCTATCGGAGACTCCGGATATGCTACCTTAGTAGTGAATGAAAATAATAGACAACCAATCTCTTTTTACGGAAAGATAGAATAATTAATAATATTTCGCTTTGATCAGCCGTTTTTTTAGCATAAAAGTAATATATTTGGAAAATTATTAGTTATTTCGCACCCTTAATAAGGGGTGCCAAATATTTTTTAGTCTATTTTTATGCAAATATCCTTCACTGCAAAGCAGATTGCTACAGTCTTAAATGGAACTATTGAAGGGGATTCTTCAGTTGAAGTGAATAATTTTTCACGTATAGAAGACGGTAAACCCGGGACATTGACATTTTTAGCAAATCCCAAATATACCCATTACATATATACAACAGACGCCAGTATCGTATTGGTGAATAATGATTTTGTAGCAGAACGTCCGATAAAGGCAACGCTGGTGCGTTGTTTTAATGCCTATGCAGCTCTTGCCATATTATTGGATATGGTAGAGAAAATGAAACCTCAGAAGAAAGGAATAGAAGCAATGTCTTTTGTTGCAGATACTGCTAAGCTCGGCGAAAATGTATATGTGGGAGCATTCTCATATATTGCAGAAGGTGCAGTAGTGGGCAATAATTCGAAGATATATCCACAATCTTATATTGGAGACAATGTTACAATCGGGGATAATACAATCATCTATCCCGGAGTGAAAATATATCAAGGATGTATTATCGGTAATAATTGTATCATACACAGTGGTGCGGTTATCGGAAGCGATGGCTTTGGTTTTGCACCCGAAGGTGAGATATATAAAAAGATTCCTCAGATGGGTATTGTACGCATTGAGGATGATGTGGAAATAGGAGCAAATACAACTATCGATCGCGCCGTGATGGATGCGACTGTTATACATAAAGGGGTTAAGTTAGACAACTTGATTCAGATTGCACATAATGTTGAAGTCGGAGATAATACAGTAATGGCGGCTCAGGTCGGCATATCCGGCTCTACTAAAGTCGGCAAACACTGTATGTTTGGTGGACAGGTAGGATTGGGCGGACATATTACCATTGGTGATAATGCGAATATAGGTGCTCAGTCTGGTATAATAAGCAATATTGCACCCGAAGCAAAAATACTTGGGTCCCCGGCAGTACCAGTGAAAGATTTCTTCAGATCAAGTATCATATTTCCTAAATTACCTGAAATGTACAGGCAGTTAGCCCAGTTACAAAAGGAGATTGATGCATTGAAAGCAAATAAACATGAATAATATATTTTAAAAAAATGAGCAAACAGCACACTCTGAAAGGCAGTTTTACATTGCAAGGAAAAGGGCTGCATACAGGATTACCTATAAACATAACATTTAATCCTGCCCCGGACAATCACGGATATAAAATAAAAAGAGTAGACCTGGAAGGTCAACCTATAATTGATGCAGTTGCCGAAAATGTAGGAAATACGCAGCGTGGTACTGTTCTTATAAAGGATAATGTGCAGGTGAGTACTATAGAGCATGCTATGGCTGCTTTGTATGCTCTTAAGATAGATAACTGTCTTATTGAAGTGAATGCTCCTGAGTTTCCGATATTGGATGGGAGTTCGATACAATATGTACAGGGAATATTCGGAGTGGGAACCGAAGAGCAAACAGAGGAAAGAGACTATTTTGTTGTTCGCAACAAGATGGAAGTGGTGGACGAGGAAACCGGCTCTAAACTGACTCTATTGCCTGACGATCGTTTTTGTATCAACTCGTTTATTGAATTCGAATCTAAATATATTCCGAACCAATCGGCTACTCTCGAAAATCTTGCTGATTTTCCTAAAGAAATAGCCAACGCAAGAACTTTTGTTTTTGTGCGTGAAATACAAAAGCTGCTTGAAGCCGGATTGATAAAAGGTGGAGACCTTGATAATGCAATCGTTATTTATGAACGCCAAATATCTCAGCAAGATCTTGATAGTTTAGCTGATTTGCTTGGTGTACCATATAAAGATGCTACAGAGCTTGGTTATTTGAATAACAAGCAAATAATGTATCCGAATGAGCCCGCTCGCCACAAACTATTGGATATAATAGGAGATATGGCCTTGATAGGAAAACCTATCAGAGGCAGAATTATTGCTACCCGTCCGGGACATAAGATCAATAATAAGTTGGCGCGTTTAGTTCGCAAACAGATTAAATTGAATGAAGTCCAGCCACCTGTATATGAGCCTAATAAGCCTGCAGTGTTTGATATAAACAGAATTAAAGAGCTATTGCCTCACAGGTATCCGTTTTTGATGGTGGATAAAGTGATTGAGGTAGGGCAAAAACATATTGTAGGTATAAAAAATATTACAACAAACGAACCTTACTTTCAAGGCCACTTTCCTCAAGAACCGGTTATGCCCGGAGTATTGCAGGTAGAAGCAATGGCACAGGTAGGAGGATTGTTGGTTCTTTCTCAGATTGATGAGCCGGAAAGATACTCTACCTACTTTCTGAAAATAGATAATGTAAAATTCAGAAGTAAAGTAGTGCCGGGAGATACGCTGATTTTCAGACTGAATATGATGTCTGAGATTCGCCGTGGAATTGCCAACATGAAAGGGTTTACTTTTATTGGTGACAGGTTGGTTTCTGAAGCTGAGTTTACCGCGCAAATTGTAAAAAATAAATAATTAAAGTATTATGTCAAACATATCGAATCAGGCTTATGTACACCCGGAAGCTAAAGTGGGTGAAAATGTAACAATTGAACCTTTTGCCTTTATTGACAAAAATACAGAAGTTGGCGATGGCACTATCGTTATGTCGGGTGCTAATATAAGAAACGGAGCCCGAGTAGGAAGTAACTGCCGCATATTTCCGGGAGCTGTAGTAGGCGGAATACCTCAGGATTTGAAATTCAGAGGAGAGGAAAGCCTTGCAATAGTAGGAGATAATACTACAATAAGAGAGTGTGTTACCATAAATAGAGGTACAGCTTCGAAAGGATATACTAAAGTAGGTAATAACTGCTTGCTGATGGCATATAGCCATGTTGCACATGACTGTGTGCTGAATGACAATATCATACTAGGTAATGCTACTCAGTTGGCAGGAGAAGTAGAGGTAGAGCATCATGCAATATTGAGTGGCGGAACACTTGTACATCAATTTACTCGTATCGGGGCACATGCCATGATACAGGGTGGAACCCGTTTAGGGAAAGATATTCCTCCGTATATTATTGCAGGACGCGAACCGGTTTGCTTTTCCGGAGTAAATCTTGTAGGATTACGCAGACATGCTTATAGCAATGAAAAGATAAATGAAATACAAGAAATATACCGTGTAATCTATCAGTCGGGATTCAATTTTTCTGATGCAATCAATAAGATTGAGAGTGAATTTGAAGAAACACCTGAGATGAGACTGATTGTTGATTTTGTTAAAGGTTCGCCACGAGGCATTGTCAGGGGTTATTTGGGGTAAGTATTGTAAAAAGAATAAATTGTAATCCATTTAGATGTTCTAAATGGATTATTTTTTTATAAAAATATTGTACCTTTGCACCCTCAATTTATATATATGCAAAATATTAGAAATATTGCGATTATCGCACACGTCGATCATGGTAAGACTACTCTTGTTGATAAGATGCTTCTTGCCGGACAATTGTTCAGAGAAAATCAATCTTCAGGCGAATTAATACTAGACAATAATGATTTGGAACGTGAGCGAGGAATTACTATCCTTTCTAAAAATGTTTCGATTAATTATAAAGGAACTAAAATCAATATAATAGATACACCCGGACACGCCGACTTTGGTGGCGAGGTTGAACGTGTATTGAATATGGCTGATGGTTGTTTGCTGTTGGTCGATGCATTTGAAGGCCCGATGCCTCAAACCCGTTTTGTATTGCAAAAAGCTATACAGATGGGGTTGAAGCCAATTGTGGTTATTAATAAAGTGGATAAGCCCAACTGTCGTCCTGATGAAGTGCACGAGATGGTTTTCGACTTGATGTTCAGCCTCGACGCATCCGAGGAACAGCTGGACTTCCCTACCATCTATGGATCTGCGAAACAAGCGTGGATGTCGGATGATTGGAGCAAACCAACAGAAGATATAACTCCATTGCTGGACGCTATTGTAAAATATATTCCGGCTCCTGAATATTTGGAAGGAACACCGCAAATGTTGATTACATCATTAGACTATTCTAAATATGTAGGACGTATTGCTATCGGGCGTGTACATCGTGGAGAACTCAGAGAGAATATGGATGTTTCTTTGTGCAAGCGTGATGGAAGTTTTGTAAAAACGAGAATAAAAGAAATAAATATATTTGAAGGACTGGGACGTATAAAAGTTCCGAAAGTTCAGTGTGGGGATATTTGTGCCCTGATAGGAATCGAAGGTTTTGAAATTGGCGACTCGATTGCCGACCTGGAAAATCCGGAAGCGTTACCGACAATCGATATCGATGAACCTACTATGTCAATGTTGTTTACCATCAATGATTCTCCTTTCTTTGGGAAAGATGGTAAATTTGTGACATCAAGGCATATTCACGACCGCTTGATGAGGGAGCTCGACCGCAACTTGGCACTACGTGTTGAAACAACGGACAACTCCGATTCGTGGATTGTTTATGGACGTGGTATTTTGCACTTGTCAATCCTTATCGAGACTATGCGTCGCGAAGGGTATGAGCTGCAAGTTGGTCAGCCAAAGGTTATCATAAAAGACATTGACGGACAAAAATATGAACCGGTAGAGCAATTGACTATCAATTTGCCGGAAGAATATTCAAGTAAAATTATAGACCTTGTGACACGTCGTCGTGGAGAATTGACGATGATGGGTAACAAAAAAGATCGTATCTATCTCGAATTCAATATTCCTTCACGTGGTATTATCGGGTTAAACAACGCTGCACTTACGCTCTCGGCGGGAGAAGCTGTTGTTGCACACCGATTCTTAGAATTCCAACCATGGAAGGGTGATATCGAAAAACGCATGAATGGATCTATTATCGCTAGCGAATCCGGTAATGCGTATGCATATGCTATTGATAAATTGCAAGATAGAGGTAAATTCTTCCTTGAGCCGCAGACAGATATCTATATGGGGCAAATTGTAGGAGAACATAGCAAAGAAGGAGATCTGGTTGTAAATCTTACAAAATCGAAGAAGTTGACCAATGTGCGTGCTTCGGGGACAGATGATAAGGTGAAGCTTGCTCCTCCTGTTATTTTCAGTCTCGAGGATGCCTTGGAATATATAAAAGGGGATGAGTACGTAGAGGTAACGCCGCATGCGATACGTTTACGTAAAATCTANNTCTGGATGAGAATGATCGTAAAAGAATGGCAAAAAAGTGATAAAATGTTCATAATAGATTGGGGGTTATCAGATTATTCTGATAGCCCCTTTTCTTTTTTATACTAAAATTATCTTATAAAGGAGAGCTTTGGTTATTAAGATGAAGGGGGAAACGTGATAGTGAAAAAGTGCGTAAAAGGTGTCACTTTTGTCACCTTTTCACTAAAAAAGGTTTTTTACAGTTTGTTATCATGGAAGCTTTAGAGCATTAAAACTTATAAAAAGTGAAGACAACTTATTATTGACAACTTATGAATCTTATCATTAAACAATTTTTCATACCTTTGCTTCCTTAAAAATAGAGAGATCCACATGGCCGATACCAAACAGCAATTTGAACATGTAATAGCAATATGCCGTACTCTTTTTGCCAAAAAGTTGAAAGATTATGGTGCTTCATGGCGTATACTCCGTCCCCAATCGGTTACTGACCAGATACTGATAAAAGCAAAACGTATAAGAAGTATCGAAGAAAAGGGCGTCAGCCTTATTGATGAAGGTATTGCTCCCGAGTTTATCGGAATCGTGAATTATGGTATCATTGGCTTGATGCAATTGGAATTGGGTTTTTCGGATAGTATAGATATTACCGAAGAGCAGGCTCTGGCATTGTATGATAAACATATGACCGAAACCAAAGAATTGATGTATGCCAAAAATCATGATTATGACGAGGCATGGCGCTCTATGCGGATTAGTTCATATACCGATCTTATTCTGACAAAGATATATCGCACAAAGCAGATAGAAGAAAACAAAGGCAAGACCATTGTTTCGGAAGGAGTAGATGCCAACTATATGGATATGGTAAACTATTCTCTCTTTGGCTTGATAAAGTTAGAATTTCCTGAAGAGGGATAATTAAATAAATGGGCAAAAAGAAGGATGTAATTATAAAGATTTTAGTAGAAATATCCAGAATTATACTGGGTGTGACCTTTATTTTCTCCGGCTTTGTAAAAGCTGTCGACCCTTTTGGTACGGCTTATAAAATCGAAGATTACTTTGCTGCATTCAATCTTACTTCGCTTTCTTTCTTGTCTATGACAGGTTCTGTTCTGCAAAGTGTTGTAGAATTTGCAATGGGGGCATGTATGCTGTTCGGCTTGTACCGCAAGTGGAACTCCCGACTGATGTTGCTGGTTATGGTCTTTATGACGGGGCTTACTCTGTATCTGGCTATAACAGATCCGGTAGAAGATTGCGGATGCTTTGGCGATGCACTGATAATTACCAATTGGCAGACATTCTATAAAAATATAGTACTTCTTATATGCTCTGTTATAGTATTCTTATATTGTGAGCGTATCAGTAATTGGTTTACAGGTAAAACATACTGGCTGGCATTCTTGTATATCTTTATTTTTATTGGTCTTTTCACTTTCCGCAATTATTTATACGATCCCTTGTTCGACTTCCGACCATACAAAATAGGAGCTAATCTTCCTAAATTGATGAATGTAGAGAGTGGAAAAGGGAGAGAAGAGAAGACAGTGCTTGTTTATGCGAAGGATGGAGTAGAAAAGGAGTTTACTGAAGAAAATTATCCTTGGGAAGATAGTACATGGGTTTTTGTGCGAATGGATAATCATGTTATACAGGAAGGAGAAAAGCCTGTTATTAATGATTTTTCTATAAATAAATTGGTCTTTAATTCGGATAGGACAGAGGTTGAAACGCAATTAGATATTACGCAAGAAGTGTTGTCGGATTCAAATTACGTTTTCTTGATGATAACACCTTCGTTAATTAATATGAGTGATTCTTATCTCAGCCGATTCGAGGATATAGAAAACTATGCAAAAGATCATAATTATCATTTCTTTTGTGTGACCGCATCGCCTACAGATGAAATAATAAAATGGTCGAAAGAGAATACGATAAATTTTGATTTCTGTACAGCTGACGGACGCATGCTAAAAACTGTAATTCGTTCCAATCCGGGGCTTATTCTGTTAAAAGAAGGTATTGTAGTCAACAAATGGGCGGATATAGATGTTCCTGCAGAAGAGTATCTTACAAAACCTTTGACTGATTTGCCTTATGGACAGATGATAGATACGAAGGCCGAAGACAAAAAGAACTTGATAGCTGTGTGCGTTGCATTCTTTTTACCATTGTTATTTCTGAAAGGATTGGATTTCCTGTTTTTCAGAAAGATGAAGAAAGAAGCCGTCGTAGAAGAAGAAAATGAAGAAGAAATTAAAGAATAATATATTAATCAATAAAAACAAATATTAAAATCATGAGAAAGAATATTGTTGCAGGAAACTGGAAAATGAACAAGAATCTACAAGAAGGTGTTGCGTTTGCTAAAGAATTAGAAGCTGCATTAGCCGGGAAAACATTAAAATGTGAAGTAATTGTAGGTACTCCATTCATTCATTTGGCAAGCGTAGCTTCATCTACTAAATTGGGTGTTGCTGCTCAAAACTGTGCTGATAAAGTTTCAGGCGCATATACAGGCGAAGTATCAGCTGCAATGGTAGCTTCTACAGGTGCAAAATATGTAATCCTCGGACACTCTGAGCGTCGTACATACTACGGAGAAACAGATGCTATCTTGAAAGAAAAAGTGCTATTGGCTTTAGCTAACGGATTAAGCCCAATTTTCTGCATCGGTGAAACAAAAGAAGAAAGAGAAACAAATGTACATTTCGATGTTGTAAAAAGACAAACAGTAGATGCATTGTTTAATCTTTCTGCCGAAGACTTCTCTAAAATAGTTATTGCTTACGAACCGGTTTGGGCTATTGGTACAGGTCTTACTGCTACATCTGCTCAAGCTCAGGAAATGCACGCTTTCATTCGTCAAACAATTGCTGAAAAATATGGTAAAGAAGTTGCAGATAACACTTCAATCCTATATGGTGGTAGCGCAAACGGAGGAAATGCAAAAGAACTTTTCTCATGTCCTGATATCGACGGCGGACTTATAGGTGGAGCTTCTCTCGATGTTGAGAAATTTATTCCTGTAATTGAAGGATTCTAAGAGATCGACTAAAGTTTATATATAATGTTGCGGATGAACCCTGACCGAATATCCGCAACATTTTTAAATAACACACATATGAAAAAAAGTTTTTATATTTTCTTTTTATTAGGATTGTTTTCGGCTTCTGCGATCGCACAAAACAGTCAGAAAACAATCATTGATGAACTGAACTCATCTAAATGGGGGCAAGGGGATGTAAAAGTTATGCAAGATGATGTGTTGCAGGGTAAAATAGCGGTTCGGAGTACCGAGCCCATAGACTCTCTCGGTGAACCTGAGCCGTCCACATCTTCGAATGCGAATGTAGCTCCCGGAACCAGAGTGAGAGAGTACAAGATTCAAGTTTTTATGGGAAATAATCAGCAACAATCCAAAAGGGAAGCTGAATCGAAGCAGGCACAGATAAGGAATGCTTATCCCGAGCTGAGAACTTCGGTTTCATTTCAGTCTCCATTTTGGCGTCTACGGGTAGGAAACTTCCGTACAAAAGAAGAAGCTGAGCAAATGATGCATGATATGCGCAAAACATTCCCTTCATTCGGACGAGAGATGACCGTCGTGTCGGAGGTCGTTAAACGATAATATATAATCTTCATAATGCAAGAAGAAAACAAAATGAACCTTCTGGAGGAGCACTATAAGAATGTAATTTCTTTGTTAGGCGAAGATCCGGAGCGCGAAGGCCTGTTAATGACACCTCACAGAGTTGCCAAGGCTATGCGATTTTTGACAAAGGGCTACAGTGAAAGCCCCGAAGCTATTTTAAATAAGGCTTTGTTTAAAGAAGATTACCGTCAAATGGTAATTGTAAAAGATATAGATTTTTATTCCTTGTGCGAGCATCACATGCTCCCATTTTGGGGTAAAGCTCATGTAGCATATATTCCCAACGGATATATAACGGGATTGAGTAAGATTGCCCGTGTGGTCGATGTGTTTGCACGTCGTTTACAGGTGCAAGAGCGTATGACCTTACAGATAAAGGAATGTATACAGCAAACTCTTAATCCTTTGGGGGTAATGGTCGTGATAGAAGCTCAGCATATGTGTATGCAGATGCGAGGGGTGGAGAAACAGAATTCGACGACTACCACCTCCGACTTTACAGGAGTATTTAATCAGGCTAAAACTCGGGAAGAATTTATTAATCTTATAAGATAGAGATGTTATAACAATATAAAAAATAACGAGATTTTTTCTGAACAGAAGATAATCTCGTTTTTTCATTTCGGACTATGTATTTATATAATATTCATACACATAAAGTAGATAACGCTTCATGCGAAGGGTATGAGGTGAAGTCTATTATGAATACCTATCCGGAAGATTTTTATGAGAAAAGAAATCAGCATCCTGATTGTTGGTTTTCTTGTGGGGTGCATCCGTGGAATGCCGAAGATTCTGATTCGCAACTCCGCATTTTAGAAGAAATTATTGTTGAGCCCAATGTCGTAGCCATAGGTGAAGCCGGTCTTGATAAATTAAGGGGTGCCGAAATGTCTGTGCAGATAGATGTATTTCGCAAACAGATAGAATTGGCTATGGATGTAAATAAACCTCTTATTATACATTGCGTAAAGGCTTGGGACGAGCTAATCCGATTGTATAAGGAATACAAAGGGAGTAACATCCCTTGGATTATTCATGGTTATAGAGGCAATCCCCTACAGACAGAGCAATTGAGTAAAGTTGGCTTCAAATTTTCGATAGGAGAAAAGTTTAATGCAGATTCGCTTAAGAATATTCCATTGACTGATATTTTTTGTGAAACAGATGAGTCTGATTTGACTATTTGTAAGGTGTATGAAAATATTTCAGGTGAAATGGATGTAAATAAAAATCATTTTGCTATTTTAGTGGCCGATAATGTAGGTCGAGTATTTAAATAATTGACAAAAGTATATTAGGTTATTAATTCTTTTCAGGTAAACTATGATTGATGTTAATGCTCACATATTATTAATTTATACAGGAGGTACAATCGGGATGGTCGAAAATGCTGCTACAGGTTCTTTAGAGCCTTTCGACTTTGCTCATCTGAACAATCATATACCTGAACTTCAGCGTTTCAAGTTTCATGTAGATCATATTGTTTTCGATCCTGTTATAGATTCTTCGGAGATTACGCCCGAACATTGGAAAAAGATGGTGCACATCATCGAAGATAATTATGACGATTACGATGGATTTGTTGTGCTGCATGGTACCGACACAATGGCGTATACGGCCTCGGCTCTCAGCTTTATGCTCGAGAACTTGCATAAGCCTGTAGTGCTTACCGGAGCTCAGCTGCCTATCGGTAAATTGAGGACAGATGCAAAAGAAAATTTGATTACCGCCTTGGAGATAGCCGCCGATAAGAATCAGTTAGGCTATCCAATTGTTCCCGAAGTATGTGTTTTCTTCCAGAACGATTTGCTTCGTGGGAATAGGAGTACCAAAGTGAATGCAGATAATTTTAATGCATTCAAGTCTTACAATTATCCTAATTTAGGAAAATCTGGTATTCAGATAAGGTATGAGAGAAAGGCTATTCATACGCCCGACTATGAGAAGAAAACGATCTTCCATTATCGATTAGATAATAGGATCGCTTCATTAAAGTTGTTCCCGGGAATTGACAAGCAAACCGTAGAGGCAATCTTGACATTGAAGAATATAAGAGCTGTGATTCTTGAAACCTACGGTTCGGGAAATGCTCCTCTCTCACCTTGGTTTCTTGATCTTATCCGCGAAACGGTGAAGCGAGGAGTTATTATAGTCAATATATCCCAATGTGAAATCGGACTTGTAAATATGCAGCGTTACGAGACGGGGCGTGAGCTTTTGCGTGCAGGTGTTATCAGTGGATTTGATGCTACATTCGAAGCCGCTTTAGCTAAGCTGATGTTTCTTATCGGGCATAAGTACGATAAAGAAGATATAAAGATACGAATGCGTGTGCCTCTAATAGGAGAAATTACAAGACCCGAAGACAGAGACAATGAAACAATATGAAAATTTGCAGGTATTAGCTGAGAAAGCGAAACCTCTGTTTCTTCAATATTATAAAAAGAATAAAAAGCGTCTTGGCAAAATGGATATCATTGTGCAGCAATTACACGATGAGGTTTCCGAAAAGATTGACTGCCTGACGTGTGCCAATTGTTGCCGGACATTAGGGCCGGCTATCTACGATAAGGATATTGAGCGGATGGCAAAGGCACTTCGCATAAAACCGTCGGAAGTTGTTTCTTCCTATTTGCGGATAGATGAAGATGGCGATTATGTATTCAAGTCTATGCCTTGTCCTTTTCTTATGGACGATAATTATTGTTCGATATACGAATCTCGACCGAAAGCTTGTCGGGAATATCCTCATACGGATCGGAAAAATTTTGAGCAGATTTATAAATTAACTGTAAAAAATGCGAGTACTTGTCCAATCGCATATGAAGTTCTTTGCAAATTAATGGACAAGTGATGTGCTTTTCTAAAATTAATCAATCGCTCCTTTTCCGCGTCCCTTCTTCTTTCTCGTCTAAAATTTTCAAAAAAGGTTTGAAAAAAAATATGTTTAACAA